>JASFFJ010000041.1:0-20564 GCA_050124355.1 Desulfobacterales bacterium
AATTTGCTTGAATTAAAGGGGGCAGAGGTGTATGGATTTAATTATGAAAAACTATCCCGCTGATTCTAAAGCCCGTGTGATTGACAGTTTTCAAGTTTTTCAGTTAATAAATTGACAGGTTAAAAGACCAGAATTTGAAAATTTTGACTTCCCCGGGAATTTTCAAAGATGGGGCAACTACTACTGGGGATGGGCTATGATATCTTATTTTTCAAGAATATCGTTCTGTTTGGACGTTTTTCTCTTTTTATCATATAGCGGAGCTGCCCGGGCTCAAACGAAAATTCCATCTTCTGGTTTCCTCAGCCTTTCAGAGGCACTACAAATTGACCTTACCGACAATCCTTTGATTAAAGAAGTCCAAGCCCAAGTCGACATCTCGACTGAGCGCATTGTTCAGGCCAAATTCGGTTTTATGCCCCAGATCGATGCTTCCGGCTTACGTTTCAGACCCATGACTCTGACAGCCGCAGCGGTGGTGGTTGGGGCTTCCGTTATATTGTTCGACCCTATTTTTCAGGGACTTGCCATATCGCTGATGGCAGGAGAGGTAGCCTCTTTACTTTTTTCACGGATGACGGTGCCGATCCTTTATTTTTTGGATAAACGCTGGGAGTCGGCTCACCGTCATCATTCAACGGTGAAACAGGTTAGGAGTGGATCATGAGTCCGGAGGAGAGAGTCAGTAACACGCTGTATATCACCCGGATAAAGAATTTAGACGAGTCGATTTGTCGCAGAATTCACTCTACCAACCTGTCTTTTATTTTTACGCAGAATAGGAGCAGCTGACCAGCCTGATGGCATCAACGGATATAAGGGCTGCGAAAGCCAATCATGTCACCTGGGTGGGATTTTTTGTCAATCTCATTCTGGTGGTCTTTAAATTGGTTGCAGGTATTCTCGGCAACAGTGCCGCAATGATTGCGGACGCGATACACTCACTATCGGATTTTGCTACCGATGTCGTTGTTCTTGCAAGCATCCGGGTTGTTAGCAAGCCTGCAGACCCAAGCCATGATTACGGGCATGGTAAATTCGAGACGCTTGCCGCAGCTGCCATTGCCTTGACGCTTTTGCTGGTAGGCGGGGGCCTTCTTTGGACTGGCGGAAAGAAAATCTGGCTGGCGGTGGACGGCGCGCCTTTGGAAGCCCCCGGCATCGTTGCATTTGTTGCCGCGGGAGTGTCCGTTGCATGCAAAGAATGGCTGTATCGATATACCGCAGATGTCGGAAGAAAAATCTCCAGCCAGGCCGTGATAGCAAATGCCTGGCATCACCGCTCAGACGCCTTCTCATCGATTGGCACGATGTTGGGTATTGGTGGGGCGGTGTTTCTGGGCAGAAAATGGTACGTACTTGACCCTATAGCTGCCGTGATCGTGAGTTTTTTCATAATAAAAGTAGCCATAAGTATTTTGTCCGGCAGTATCAAAGAGTTAAGTGAAGAGTCGCTGGATGAGGCTATCGAAGATGAAATTCTGATGCTTTCGTCGAAAATTGGCGGGATCAGCGGGACGCATAATTTGAAAACCCGGCGAATAGGAAACCACATCGCCATCGATCTGCATATTAACGTCGATGGGAGTCTGAGTGTCATTGACGCCCACACTTTGGCGTCTCAATTGGAGGCAAGTCTTCGCGACCGGTTTGGGGAACAAACCTTCGTTTCCATTCATGTCGAGCCCGCTGCTGCAGGCGGTAAAGAGGAGTAGATGGGATCGTTGAATCCCGAGGTGGAACAACCGCAATATGACCAAATCTACAGACAATTCACGACTAAGCCCGGATAAAACGGATTTTCATGCCGTTCAGAAGGATTTAAGCAATAAACAGCTTGCGAAATTATCGTTGGCAGCTCTTGGCATCGTGTTCGGCGATATTGGAACAAGTCCGCTTTACGCCATCCGAGAGTGTTTTCACGGCGAATATGGCATCGCCGTGAGCCCTGCCAATGTGCTGGGTGTTCTTTCATTGATGTTCTGGTCCCTGGTAATGATCGTATCCTTCAAGTACCTGATATTTGTCCTCAGAGCGGACAACCAGGGCGAAGGCGGCGTCATGGCGCTCACGGCGCTGATCAAATCAGCGGCCGGGCAGATGAAAAACTCCCGGCTGACGCTGGTCTCCATCGGCCTGTTTGCCGCCTGTCTGCTTTACGGTGACGGCATGATCACCCCGGCGATTTCGGTGCTCAGCGCCGCTGAAGGTATCAGAATCATAACCCCTATATTCGATCCCTATGTGGTCCCCGTTACGATCATCATTTTAGGCGGTCTTTTTATGATACAGCGGCGCGGGACCGCCAGAGTCGGGGGGCTTTTCGGGCCGATTATCCTGGTGTGGTTCGGCGTCCTGGCCGTATTGGGTTTTATTCAGATCGTACGCTCACCACAGGTTCTCGCTGCCCTGTTGCCCTGGCACGGGATTAAATTTCTTTTGATCAACGGATTCCACGGGTTTGTCGTCCTGGGAGCCGTCTTTCTGGTCGTCACGGGCGCCGAAGCACTTTATGCCGACATGGGGCATTTCGGCAAACGCCCCATCCGGCTGACCTGGATCGTCCTGGTGTTTCCGGCGCTGGTTTTGAATTATTTCGGCCAGGGCGCCTTGCTTCTGACCAAACCGGAAGAAGCGCATCATCCATTCTATGCACTGGTTCCATCCTGGGCGCTGATCCCGATGGTTATTTTAGCCACGCTTGCCACTATCATTGCATCCCAGGCCGTCATTACCGGTTCTTTTTCACTCACCCGGCAGGCAATTCAGCTGGGTTACCTCCCAAGGCTCAGAATTATACATACATCGGCCTCGCATATCGGCCAGATTTATATCGGACCGGTGAACTGGCTGCTGATGATCTGCACCATTGGCCTGGTGCTGGGTTTTCAATCATCCAGCAAGCTGGCGGCTGCGTATGGTGTGGCCGTCACCTCGACCATGCTGGTCACAACCACCCTGTTTTATGTGGTTGCGCGCAAAAGGTGGGGTTGGGACCGGCTAACGGCCGGTACGCTGGCAACCGTCTTTTTTCTGGTGGATATCCCCTTTTTCGGCGCCAACATCAGCAAGATTTTTCACGGCGCATGGTTCCCACTGGTAATCGGTGCACTGTTCTTTATGTTGATGCTGACCTGGGAGCAGGGCCGCAGTTTACTGGCGGATCAAAGTCGGACGTTCACGCCGTCATTCGATACCTTCAAAAAAAGCCTGGATGAAAATCCACCGCATAGGGTTAGCGGCCAGGCCGTGTTCCTGATCCGAAATCCAGATGTAGCTCCGCTAACGCTTGTGCAAAATCTGAAGCACAATAAAATTATTCATTCCGATGTCGCCATCCTGCACTTTAAAACAGAAAACGTTCCGCGGGTGCCAAATTTCGATAAAGTAAAAACCGAAAAGTTGGGTGGGGGTTTTTTTCAAATCATCGCCCATCATGGGTTCATGGAGCAACCGAAAATAGATACGATTTTATTGCTTGCTCATGAACAGGGACTGAATTTCAAACTGGAAGAGGCAAGTTACTATTTAGGTCGCGAGAAGCTCTCCAGAGGCCCGGATCCCCGGATGAGTCGCTGGCGGTCTAATCTTTTTATTTTTATGTCGCGCAATGCAATGGATGCAGCGTCGTTTTTCGGCATACCGTCGGACCGGATCATTGAAGTCGGTGTCCATCTGCAGCTGTGAAAATCAGCGACCACCAGCAAAGCTGGGGGTCTGAGGAAAGCCCCTCGAAGGGGCCTGCTAGTGGTCGCTGATTTTTTCAGATGTAACCCAGCGAAAACATAGGTAGGGGGGCAAATCGAAAATTATTTGTGCCATCTGAGGGTCTAATGTACAATCGGGCCGACATTTGAATGATGTCTTACGTATTTAATAGTGGGAGATTACCGTGTCTGGTATTTCGTTGCAAGAAATCATATTGGTGTTATTGGCTGCGATCGTGATCATCACCTATCACGCGCATCTGTATATACAGGTCCGGCGAGATCCCCTGAAGACCGCCATCGGGATCGGCAATCACGCACGGCAAAAGTGGGTCCGGGGAATTATGAGAGACCAGCGTGATATCCTGGCTGTTCAGACCCTTCGCAATCAAGTGATGGCGGCAACCTTTCTGGCATCCACCGCGATTCTCATCAGTCTCGGGCTGCTGAACGCGGCATTTCGGCCTGGTATTTTCGGCGAGATCTCGCACGCCCTCAACCTGGTTGGAACCAAGAGTGAAACCCTGTGGATGATTAAACTGATGCTGCTGGGCATCGTATTCTTTATCACTTTTTTCAATTTTACCCTGTCTATCCGCTATTACAATCACGGCGGCATCATGATCAACACGATCGATGAAAACGATCCGGCCCTTTCGGCAGAAACCGTGACGGAAGTCCTCAATCACGGGGCGCTGCATTACACCATCGGAATGCGGGGCTTCTATCTTTCTGTCCCGTTGGGTCTCTGGACATTCGGTCCGATTTGGATGCTCACCGGCACCCTGGTTTTAATCGGCGTCCTGTATCGCCTGGATAGAGAGGCGTAAAGATATTTGAACTTGAATTTTTATGTTTTTCACCTTTGGTTCTATTTAGCCAAGGAATGGATTTGATATGGACCTGCAAAATATCATTGAAAATTATGGATACGCCGCGATTTTAATCGGGACATTTTTTGAAGGAGAAACCATCCTAGTACTGGCCGGCCTGGCAGCCCATCAGGGTTATCTGGTACTGACCTGGGTGATTATAGCCGCTTTTGCGGGTAGTCTTTGCGGTGATCAGCTTTTTTTTTACTTGGGGCGCAAGCACAGTCAGGCGGTTCTATCCAAGCGCCCTGGCTGGAAGCAGAAAGCGGAAAAAGTTCACAAGATGATGAACCGATTTGAAACACCGATGATCCTATCTTTTCGGTTTCTTTACGGGCTGCGCACTATTTCCCCCTTTGTCATCGGAATGAGCCCCGTATCCGTCAAAAAGTTCATTCTGCTCAATGCCGTCGGCGCGCTTGTCTGGGCGGTGGCCGTTGGAGGGGGGGGGCTACCTTTTCGGCCATGCCCTGGAGATAATTATCGGAAAGATCAAGCATTATGAAGTGCAGGTATTTGCCGGGATTGCACTGCTGGGTTTGCTCATCTGGAGCGTACATTTCTATCATCGAAAAAAACATAAACCATAAACAAACAATGGGCGGTATCTTTTGTACGAGCTTTTTCTTTGAAGGGTTTCAGCGTTTTGAATCTTAATTGGTTACTCATACACCTTCTGCCATCGATTGGATTTATTCTGGCACTGGCTTTATTGTCCCACATCTTAAGGGAGCGACGATCGCCAACCAGCACACTTGCCTGGCTGATGGCCACCATTTTTATCCCTTACCTGGGTGTGCCGCTTTACCTTATTTTTGGTGGACGAAAAATGATCAGCAAGGCTAATAAAAAACCGAAGCTTTTAGCGGATAACTCAAAACCTTTCGACGATAATTATATTGGCAAAGCATATCTGTTTGAGGCAGGCGATGGTTTTTTCCCGCCGACAGCGTCCAACCACATCACCTTCCTGCCGGACGGCGAACAAGCCTTTGAAACGATATTAGACCTTATTCAGAATGCCCGTAACTCCGTTTACATTGCGACTTTCATACTAGGTAAAGATGAAACCGGCCGAGCCATTGTGCAGGCCCTTGCGCAAAAAGCTACGCAGGGATTGAAAGTTTGTCTCCTTTTAGATGCGTTGGGGTCGGTGCGAACTTCTAAAAAGTTTCTATCACCGCTTTTGGAGGCCGGCGGCCGGGTGGCATTTTTTATGCCGATGGTTCATTGGCCCTTCCGCGGGCGAGCCAACCTACGTAACCATCGAAAAATCATCATCTGCGACAATCAATATGCGATTATCGGTGGAATGAACCTGGCTTCAGAATACATGGGACCGCAGGCATCCGCAAGTCGCTGGCAGGACCTTTCACTGCTGGTTCAAGGCCCGATGGTCGATCATATAACTGACATTTTCGGATCCGATTGGAAGTTTGCCAGCAAAGAAGCACTTGGCCGCCATTCGACTGCCGCACAGGAACAAGAATCAGATGCCAACTGTATCGCCCAATTGGTTGCCAGCGGACCGGATATTCGCAACGATTCGATTCGCAATGGGATCCTGACAGCGATTTTCAGGGCCGACCGACGCATTTGGGTTGTAACGCCGTATTTTGTGCCTGATGAACTGATGTTAGAGGCCTTATGCCTGGCAAGCCGTCGCAATGTTGATGTATCCATTATCATTCCGCGAAAGTCCAATCATCGTCTGGCGGACCTGGTACGCGAGGGATATTTCACACGGGTTCAGGAAGCCGGGGCAGGCGTATGGCTCTATGAGCCACGCATGTTGCACGCCAAAGCAATCCTGATGGATGATGCACTGGCCATCGTGGGATCAGCTAACATGGACATGCGAAGTTTGTTGCTCAACTATGAGATTGCCCTGTGCATTTATGATTCGGATGCGATCAGACAGCTTGAAAACTGGATGCTGCGGTTGAAGACAGACTGTTCGGCCCGGAAATTAAAATCCAAAAGATCGTTTGGGCTCGTTGAGGGCGTGGGAAGACTTTTTGCTCCTTTGTTGTGATCGTCCGGCATAACACGGACTTTAATCGGAATGAATTCTATTGTGCGGGTAGTCAAGGCACTGCCCGAAGTCGACCGGGATTATTTCACAGATATGGTTTAAAGGGGGTATTTCGCGAAAAAGGGGGGAAGTCATGCTAAAAATTATTTTTTGTTTTTGTGCTTTGTTACCGGTTTTCTCAATTTACAGCGTCGCGTCAGCAGATGATATTTTTAAGATAGAAGCTGAGGGCAGTTATCGAATGGAGGACGGATCCTCAATTGACTTGGCAAGAAAAATGGCTCCTTTCAGTGCCAATAGACAGGCAGTCGATCTGGCTGGAAGATAACTATCGCGCTAAAGCCTTATCGAAGGCTATGAATTAAACCGGGATGAAATATACAGTCTGGCAGCCAGAGAGATCCAGGCGGAAATATCGGAGGAAAAGCGCCAAACAGTTGAGAAGATCTCGACATACGGCATCGGGCTTTTTATATACACGGTTTCCAAAACCCGGCAGCAGGCCATGATGACGAATTTTTCTTTCATTCCGCCCTTTTTTATGTTAAGCGGATTTGTATTTCCCATTGCCAATATGCCGATCGTGGTACAATGGTTACCATATCAATCCACCCAGAAAAGGAGCCCAACATGTTCAAAAAAATTCTATATCCAACCGATTTTTCTGATGTGGCGGGCAAAGCGTTGGACTACATCAAACAGCTCAAAGAAGCGGGAAGCCAGGAAGTGGTGATCCTGCACGTCATCAACCAGCGCACTCTCGATGGCTTAATGCGGCACGGCATCAGCGACAGCAACATTGACAACTGGTGGAAAAAGGCTAAAGAGGTCGCGCAGGAATCCCTAACGGAAATGAGCAAAGAACTTGAGGATTTGGGCTTTACGGTAAAAAGTATTATCAAAACCGGTTTTCCATGGAGCGAGATCCTCAATGTGGAGGAGAAGGAAGCCCCATCCATCATCGTTATCGGATCGCATGGGAGGTCCAACATCGGTGATTTTTTTTTGGGATCCGTGTCCGAGAGGGTGATCCGACGATGCAAACAACCAGTAATGGTCATTAAAAGAGATCCGATGGATTGAGACAAAACCGAGAGGCTTCTTCAGAATCGTTGGTTGTGCGGAATCGTTGGGAATGTTCAAACTTATGCTGCGGGGCATATTATTCTTTACATGCCCTATTATTACCCAGCCGACAGGCCTTGCTCAAAGCCTTTTTCATAAACACCGGCTTATGAAAGTGTGAGCAGGGTTAAAGTTTGGATCTCTCCCAGTGCCAAGGCCCGAATGATCAGGGTAGACGCCTGGGAACCCGAATTTCCCCCACTCGATATAATAAGTGGAACAAAGAGTGCGAGAACCACTGCCCGCGCGATTTCATCCTCAAAAAAACTCATCGCCGTGGCCGTGAGCATTTCGCTGATAAAAAGAATAACCAGTCAGCCGCCCTCCCCGCTTGCGAAACATCCTTGCCAAAGAGATGGCCAGATAGGGTTTGTTCAATGCTTCGTTGCCACCAATACTTTGAACGGTGCGGGTGTTCATTCTAAAAGCTATTTTCTTAAGTCGGCTTTCGAAAGACACGTTTAACCGCTGTGCAATGCCAAAAATTGTCATAAAACATAGAGGCAATTCCTGTTAAAGGAAGACCTTCTAAAAAAGTAAACATGAACAGCGTCTCTGGAATCGAAAGTCATTGCGTTTGTAGCCAGTGGAACAGTTTTACCTTGATCGGCTCCGACACTTTATATATATTGTCACGCATTCAGATAGATAGCTAGACCCTGATTGAGGAAAGCCGAGGGTGCCCCAGCTTTCCCGGTGGCGGGATTCCCGTTTCGCTACAACAAGGCGTCCAAGGGTGAAGTCCTCCTGCGGCGAATAGCCTACCGTCCGCCTCTGGCGGAGCAACGCACAGAAGATGATGTGATGAATTACATCTATGAATTGGCAATCAAAAAATGAAGCTGATAGATATCTTAAACGAGATGAACCCGATTTTGAGAATTCTTCTCGTTATTGTGTTTGCGGTGGCCTCAAATTTTGCCGTCAAGGCCATCCGCCGATTGAGCCAACATCTGTTGACGATGAAGGTGGACAGCAAGGAAACATCACAAGAGATCCTGATTCGCAAATATCCCAGGCTTGCCACCATCATTACCATCTTTGTCAGTGCTATGACGTTTACCATTTATTTCGTGGCCGTCGGTATGATTCTGCGCGAATTTAAGATTTCTTTGACGACTTATTTCGCCAGCGCAACGGTCATCGGATTAGCGGTCGGTTTTGGCTTGCAGGGATTTGTGCAGGATGTTGTGATTGGACTCACGCTGATTTTTACGGATGCACTCAATATCGGGGAAATGGTGAAGCTGGGCGATGAAATCGGCAAGGTTGACAGCATTGGACTCAGATATACCGTGCTGATTAACCTGCACGGTCAGCGGATTATCATCCCCAACAGAAATATAGCTACAATAGCCAGTTTCGCGGCGGCTGCATTCGTGCCTACGTCGACATTCAAGTGCCGCGGGAAATCGATGAAAAGGAGATGTCCCAAGCGGTTCAGGCAATCGGCAAGGGCATGTACAACCAACACAGATCTATCATTCTGGCCTCACCGGAAATGTTCGGGATCAAGGATGTCAAGGACGGTCAATGGCGTTACCTGCGCATCAAGTTCAAGCTCTGGCCGGGACAAATAAAGATCATCGAAGAGACATTTAAAGAAAGAGTGGTCCAGGTTCTCAAAAAATCATATGCGGACTATGCCGCCTGGATGATTACGGTGACCTATAAAGTCGAATAAACCAAAGCGGCTGCCAACTCCAATCGATGCTCCCGGAGTCTTGCATCACATAATTGCTCGCGGAATTGAACGATGGCGGATATTTTCAAAGGATAAAATCCCCAAGTAGTTACTGACTGTTCATCCTTTGGGTGGCCGGCAGTTGGGATTGAATGATCTTTTACCAGACTACTTTGACCTCATATTCTGTGAAGATTTGATCTTTGCTGACCAGAATGGCTCCTTCAACATCCGTTTGGGCGATAAGCAATCGATCGAAGGGATCTCTATGTAGAGATGGCAGATTTGCCAATGCCAGTATATGTTCAAGCTTGACGTCAAGGATATCAATCTTGTTGATCTCCTGCTGTCCTGACACCAATTCTTCTAAGGGTTTGTTGAGCTTTAGTTTGCCCAATTGGAGCTTGATCTGCATCTCCCAAAAGCTTGCCACACTGGCCAGTAGCACATTCTCAGGATCTTGGCACATGTTCAGAACTTGTTGGCTGAGTCTTTGAGGTTCGCTATCCCACCAAATGAAAGTGTGAGTATCCAGAAGCAATTTCATGCGTTTCCTGTCCAAAACTCGTCCGGCAGAGGTTCATCAAAATCCTCACTCATCCAAATTGCTCCAGGATGCAGGCCCGCTATTCTCTTTGGAATTGGCACCAGGCGTGCAATTGGAGTATCGTCTTCTGTGAGAACCACTTCCGTTCCATCCGCCACAAGAGACAATAGGCCCTTCAAATCAGGCAGCTTCTTTTTGACATCAATAGTTTTTGTAAACATAGATTTTTCTCCTGAGAGGCAGATTTGCATTTTCCTTTATCTTAGTTCAGAACCGAGAGGCTGTAAATGAATATTTTGACTCCCTTGCTTTCGGGGTCACCAATTAGGGGCTTGTTATAGTGGGTTCTAATGATTCAAAAGAAAAATATCCCTCAGTCTGGCGGCAGGTAGCTGGACCCACTAAGATCTCGCCTTCCCCGGCTAACCCTTGAAGCCTTGAAGCTAAATTGACGGCTTCACCTGTAATATCATGAGTTCCTTTCTCAAGATCAACCTCACCCGTCACCACGAGACCGGTATTGATGCCCGAGTGTATTGATAAAGGTTTCCCAATTTTTTCCTCAAATTGGGGGCTCATATTCTCTAAAAAGCAGGGGGATTAAGCGTGACGCTCGCGGTGCATCAGCTGACCTTGGCAGGCGCCTGCGGGGCCGGGGTCTCATTTCCGCCGTGACCCGGCAGCAGGTCTTTAATTGCAACAGAACTCGCCTTAATGTGCAGGTCGCGCTGCGGGAAGGGATTTTCGATGCCGTGTTTCTCAAACTCCTGGTTGATCCGCTTGTTGAGGCGATCCCGCAGGACCATGATAAATGCGGGCGAGGGGATGAAAACCCGCAGATTAAAGTCCAGGGAACTGCCGCCGTGCTGAATAAAAATAACCGACGGTGCCGGATCTTGCAGGACATCCGGGTCTTCGCAGGTGATCTGCATCAAAATCTCACTGACCTTTTCAACATCGTTGCCGTAAGCCAACCCGATGCTGATGACCAGCCAGACGATGGCCACGGCCGCCATCAGTTCAAAAAGGGTGTAACAGAATCGCGGCAATGCTATAAAGTCAAAGGGCGGTACCCGCAGAATCTGCCAAAACAACAGCCAGGCGATGTAGCCGATTAAAATGATGCGCAGCGACCGGTAAAGGGTGCCTGCCGCTTCGGGTGGCATGTCAAATTGGAGCCGGGCAATGCCGCGACGCGCTAAAAGGGACCCGATCAGAAACCAGAAAAATAAGAAGTAGGCCATAAACTCCAGCACCCGGCTCAAGACCGGCCTCAGAAAAAGTGGCAGATCGGTGGCGCCGATAAAGCGGGCTAAGATCAGCAAATAAGCCGGCAGCAGCGCGGCACTCATCAAGGCGCCGGAAACCAACAACACCCGGTCGAGGGCATCGACACCGCGGTCAACCGTTGATTGGATGCGGCTTCGGGTTACCCGCCGCAGCCGTTGCCGGGCATAGAAAAGCGCGACGGGCAAGGCGATGAACAGAATCAGACCATAAAATATCGCCACGGGGCCGCGCAGATTCTCAGCCAGCCACGTTGTCGTTTCCTCCGATACGAATTTGCGCAACCATAAAGATAGTTTGCGGATCTCACTGCCGAGGGGTTTTGCCACTTCCAGGCCCAAGGGTTTGTCGTCCCGCAGCCAGAACACCCTTGACTGGATGAAGCGCTCCAGTTCCTTCAACGTGTCCATCTGCGCCAGCAGGGTTATCTGGATTTGTTGCCCGAGGCTGATTGCCTGGGTCAAAAGGCCCTTCTCATCCTGTAAAGCGGCGCGATATCGGGTTAGCAAATCGGCCATGGCGGCTTTAAAGGCGGCTTTTTCTGCCTCGGGCAACTGCGCCAGTCCTGATTCGACCTCCTCTTTCCAGCGTTCCCTGATGGAAAAGAGCGTGTCTTCGATCATAAAACGGCGGTCCTGGTACTCGTTCGGGGTCTGGGAGAAACCCGGCCGGAAGGGCCGGCTCAACACGCGGCGGCGAAGCTTCAACTGCTGCAAGGTGAGTTTGATGCGATCGGCCGCTCTGCCCGAGACGCCCGCCTGCTTCAGCAGCTCCCGGAATCCGGCCAATTCTTCCTTCTCCGTCGCCAGCCGTTTATCCTGCTCGGCCGCATCCCGCTCCAGGCCGACGACAACTTGTTCCAGGTCGCCTTTGTTTTTTTCCGAACGGGATAGCTCTGCTTCCCACTTGGCAGTAAAGCGGGCGGCCGGGGTTTTAGCCGTTGCAGCCGCCTGCTCCTTGCTCGCCAGAGACTCGATCTTCTGCTGCTGGGACAACGCCAGCTGCTGCTGGTAAGCCTTGCTGTAAAGCTCAAGCTACCGCTCCAGACGCTCGAACTGTTTTTCAGCCAACTCCAGCTCGGCATTCAAAACCAGCACGAGATCTGCCGCCAAATCGGTTTCTGCCGTTAAAATCTTGATGGATTCCACGGCAATCTGCCTTTTTAGCTGAGCGTTTTCCAGCCTTAAATCGATCAGTTTCTTTTCGGTCTCGACTTTGGCGGATTTGCTTTCCTCGGCCAGCAGGGCGGCTTTTTTTTCAGCCGCATCAGATTCCTTGCGGGTTTGTACGATGAGGTCGGGCAATGCTTCCAAGCGCTTGCTCTCTTCGCCGATGGTATTGCGCAGGACGTCTACCAGATCCCGTTGCCGGTCGACACCGGCGCTGAGCCTTTCAAAGCCCTCCTTGTCCGGAGCCGCGGGCGGCTGCGGCGGGCTTTTTGCTGAAAGGGCTGCCAGCTGATCTTTAGCGCTTTTCAAACGGTCCCCGATGCCGGCCTGCTGGGCGGCCTGGGCTTCGGCGCCGGCGATAAGGTCCAGGTATTTCTCCAACAGCGCTATTTGCCGCTGCAACGCGGCCCGGTTCAGCGTCTCCGGGCTGTCTTTGGCGCGTTGCCGCCAGGCGCTCATTTACGATTTCCCTGGTCAGCGTCACCGTGGTGACCGGCTCCGCCGGAGCCTTGGCCTGAGACGCGGCTTCTTGGGCTAAATATGCCGCCACAACGAATAAGGTTGAAAAAAAACCTCAAAAAATAGTTTCGATACAGCAAACACATCATGGCTCCTCCGGACTTGGCACCGTAAATCTTTTTATGATGAGACAGTTTTTTTTAAAAACGTGAGTAATAAGAAAGCAGAGTTTTATGTCAAGCACGATGAGGGACTCGATGCGAAGGGATTAGTTGACACGGTATTGTCTTTGCGGTAAGTAGAGCTAACCGTGGATGCCTTTTTAAAATCTACTCAACTGTATCCGCCGTCGCACTGGATTACCATGGTTTCCCTCCCCAGCCCCGTTTGTTTGAAGATATTGGTTTTTTTGTAGAAATTTCTTATTCTAATCGTCGTATTTGCCAAAATGAATGAACATGGAGGACATATGAAGCTGTCCTGGAAGGCATTGGTTGGGGTTTCGCTGGTGATGATTTTGATCATCGGAATAATAAAGTCATATGGTATTTCAAGCTGACGATTGCCATGAGCCTTTTTTTGATCCAGACGAGTGCTTATGGGTATGATATTACAGACAAGTTTTCCATCGGCGGGATTATCGATGGCTTTATCCTCGGTATTCGTGCAGCGGTTGGGTTTTAACCCTTATGAATTTTGATTGGCTGCTCATACACCTTTTGCCATCTATTGGATTTATTCTGGCGCTGGTTTTATTGGCCCACATCATAAGGGAGCGAAGATCGCCAACCAGCACCCTTGCCTGGCTGATGGCTATCATTTTTATCCCCTACCTGGGGGTGCCGCTTTATCTTATTTTTGGCGGACGAAAGATGATCAGCAAGGCTGAGACAAAACCGAAGCTTAAACAGAATGATTCGATACCTTTCGACGATACTTATATTGGCAAAGCATATCTGTTTGAGCTCGCCAATGGAATTTTCCCGCCATCCGCAGACAACCGCATCACGTTTCTGCCAAAAGGCGAACAAGCCTTTCAAGCGATATCAAACCTTATTCAGAATGCCAGTCACTCCATTTACATTGCAACTTTCATATTGGGAAAAGATGACACCGGCCGTGCCATCGTGCAGGCCCTTGCGCAAAAAGCTTTGCAGGGTCTAAAAGTTTGTCTCCTTCTCGATGCGGTGGGATCGGTTAGAATATCCAAGAAGTTTCTGCTACCGCTTTTAGAGGCCGGCGGCCGGGTGGCCTTCTTTATGCCGATGATTCATTGGCCTTTCCGGGGGCGCGCCAATCTGCGCAATCATCGCAAAATGATCATCTGCGACAATCAAACTGCTGTCATTGGTGGAATGAACCTTGCTTCAGAATACACGGGACCGCAAGCTTCCGCGGATTACTGGCAGGATCTTTCGTTGTTGGTCCAAGGCCCGGTCGTCGATCGTTTAACCGACATTTTTGTTTCGGATTGGAAGTTTGCGAACAGGGAAGCACTGGGTCATCATTCGAATACCACTCAGGCACTAAAATCAGATTCCAAGGGTGTGACCCAATTGGTTGCGAGCGGACCGGATGTTCGCAACGATTCGCTGCGCGATGCGATTCTGACCGCGATTTTCAGGGCAACCCGACGCATTCGGGTGGTGACGCTGTACTTTGTGCCGGATGAACTGATGTTAGAGGCCTTATGCATCGCAAGCGGTCGCAATGTTGACGTATCCATTATTATACCTCAAACATCCAATCATAGTTTGGCGGATCTGGTGCGTGAAGGCTATTTGACAAGGGTTCAGGAAGCCGGGGCAGACGTATGGCTTTACGAGCCACGCATGTTGCACGCCAAGGCAATTCTGATAGATGATACGCTGGCAATCTTAGGATCGGCCAACATGGACATGCGAAGCTTGCTGCTGAACTATGAGATTGCCCTGTGTATTTACGACTCGGATGCCATCAAACGGCTCGAAGCTTGGATGCTTGGGTTAAAGACAGACTGTTCGGCCCGGAAATTAAAATCCAAAAGATCGTTTGGGCTCGTTGAGGGTGTGGGAAGGCTTTTTGCTCCGTTATTGTGATTGTCCGGCATAAATGAGGCCATGTGACATGCCGGTTTTAACTGGGATCCCTTCCGAATGGTACTGAAAGGCCAAAATCGTGTTCGTTCACCCTTTTTAAATTTTTTAAGTCCTCACAGGCCATAGAATTGCCCAAACGACAGGCCTTGTTCAACGCCTTTTTCATAAACGCCGGCTCATGCAAAATATAATAGGTTATGGCTTTTGCCACATAGATGCTGTCCCAGTTCGGGTATTTTTTTTCTAGATGGTTCAAATAAATTATCGCGATTCGCCATTTCTTTTCTCGCAGCAGCCGATATGCCTTGGCGATGTCTCTTCCCGGATCAATTTCTGCAGAAACAGGTTGTTCCATTTCTTCTCGAAATGACTCTTTTGCCTCTTTTTTTTCCTGTTTAATGTCCGCTATCTCTGCTTTGATGAAATCGGAGGGTTGGACCCGGGCTATAATTCGAACGCGGTATATCGATGTCTTCCCAACTGTTGGGCGCTTTTCCTCTGATATCTCTGCCTCGATCTGCCTGGCTGCCAGGCTGTATATTTCATCCCGGTTCAGTTCATAGACCTTGATAAGGCTTTTGCGTGAGAGGTATCGTCCAGCCAAATCCACCGCTTTTCTTTTTGCGGCGAAAAGGGCCATTTTTTTTGCTAAATCAGTCGAGCCACCAGCTTCCATTCGATAACTGCCCTCAACCTCCATCTCAAAAATATCATCTTCCGCCGCTGAGACACCGCCATTAATCGAGAACAAAACCAACAAAACAACCAAAATAAAATTGCGCATGATTACCTGACCTCCGCTTTTTCATTTTTCATGTGTAAAAAATTAAGCTGTATATACTTCGGTGACGGTTATATCAATTTCTTCTATTTGTTAATCCGAGCGGACAAGTAGCAGGTACCGGTCTATGTGCTGCATAATACCGGCTGCCACACTTCCATAGAATACCCCAGCCAATCCGGTTCGGCCGCAACTGGAAAGGGCTATGAGGCCGTCGTTTCCCCGCTCAGCGAACTTAATATTGGCTTCCGCTATATTAGCTTCCACGTCGAGAGCATAAATTATGAATGCGCGGGTGCGGGCCTTAATCCCCGGAATCGTAAAGAATTGTGTTCACTTTAACGTCATCGATCCCATCGATATCTTTTCCCATAAGCAAATGGATGATGTTGTTTATAACCTCTTGCTCCTGGGATAGGGCGGTTTCAATTGTTACGAAAACAACGCCATTTTTGCATTTAACCTGCACTGACGGAAACCGTTCGAAAAGCATTTCCTGTGCTTTGGCTGCTAGATGATAATCGTCTATAGTACCTTGAGATTCTCGTGTTGTTTGAAAACACGGGCGCTTAGCCATATCGGCCAGAATTTCAACGGCATCATCCACCCCCAAGTTGTCGATATGCAGAACAATGTCATAAAGAGTCGGATCCTTCGTATCAATTCCATAAAGATACATACTCCATTTTCTTCGCTCTTTATCATCATTTTTCAGGATAAGTCGGGCCTCATTTTCGGAGATATGCTCCCGTCTCATTTCTTCTTTGACTCGATCTTCCAAATTGGCGTTGATTCTTACCTTCAAGATGTTGGGAATCCCCTGACAAAAAAAGTGACCAGCCAGACCATGGTAGACCATATTGTCCTTTCGGATATGTTCTAAAAATGCCTCGCGAATAAAAATGATATACTTCTCTTTGCCATGCTTAAAGCGCTCAAATATGGAGGGAGCATCATGAATTGCACGAACAAGCTTTAGTTCATGAATGTTGAAATGGGCTGAGGTCTCCAAAAGAATATCTCTTGAAACACATTCATACCTCAACTGCTGGGCAAGCTTTTCGGCGATCTCCTTTCCCTTACTGTATGATCCTCTTGAAATCGTAATGACACCCATTTTATCGTCCTTTTATTTTCATATTTTAGAACTCCAATTTATTGCCTAACGGTTATGTTAAGTCTTATTAAGTAGATATAAAGCGATCACTATAAGTACCAACAACACTAGCAACCAGCGCAGACGTCCATATGATAAAAGGCGTTTTTCTCTTAATTTCATATCACATTTATCTAAAACATCGGATCTGGGATAGTCCACGGCCTCTGGCTTCTTCAAGCAATAGGCGAAGGATGAATTTAATATAACGTGTCTAAGTATGACCTCATCCTCATCCTGATTATTAAAAACGCCAGGCGGACTATGTCCAGGCTTTTATAGAACATTTGATCAACTGGAGGTTTGCCGAGCAAAATTCTTAATTTCTCCCAGTGGTCAGTTCATATAACAGGCCTTTTTTTGCCATAAGCTCGTCATACGATCCCATTTCTTCAATTTTGCCGGTCTTCATCACACCAATTTTATCGTAGCCTTTGATGATATCGAGTCGGTGGATTACGGCAATTAGCGTGCTTTTTCCCTTCCAATGGGCATCCAGCAAATTCTGGATTCGCCCTTGAGATTGATTGTCCAGCGCCGAGGTCGCTTCATCCATAATTAAAATTTTCGGCTTTTTAAGAAAGGCTCGCGCAATTGCCAATTTCTGGCGTTGTCCTCCAGAAAGTCGATCTCCTTTGGTTCCGACCTGAAACTGTAAGCCGATTTTTAACACGGTCTCCAAAAGGTCTTCTTCAATCAGTAACTGGACGATTTGTTCGTTGATTTTGTCCTGGACCCTTGGATCATCCGTTTTCGATCTTCCAAAGAAAATATTATTCAGAATGGTATGAGAATAGATGTAATCGGATTTTCGATAAAATGAATACACCCCAGGCGCCTCGATAGAAATCTTTTTCCTGAAGCGGGTTCGAGCATCAAGAATCTTTTCTTTAAGCGGATCCGACAAAGCAACCATTTTATGCTTGCCAGGTACAAACCGCAAAGCAAGTTCAAGAAGCGTTTGACGCTCGTCGATGGATAGTGTTTGGGGATCACTTTTTTTTAGTTTTTCCACCAGCGCTTTGTATTTATCCAGCTCATCCGGAGGTATTGGGCTTTGTTCAAATAAAGTTTCATCGCCTGCCAGATTGCCCAAAATGTCCATGGTCTTTTGGCATAAGTCGGCACCTAAATCCAGCAGAAATTTTGTAATTTTAGTCTCGTCCAAAAACCTCAAAAAATAATCATTTTTAGAAAGTCTATTTTCCTTGTATGAATCCTGATTAGCGCTGCCAAAGGTTATATTTTTGGCCGCGGTAGAGTAATAAAGAAATTTTTCTTTATCGAAAAACTCAACATGTTCAGCCAGCGGTGCACTTAACCTGCGCGCCAATTTTCTGCGTATCCGAATTAGATTGGGTACCAGGTTTACGTATTTTGAGAGGAATCGAGCACAGCGTTAAGACCGAAGCGTAAAACATCCGGGAAAATACCGGTCTGCTGAACGGTTTCGATCATTTCATCGAGATCCGGTAAAGCTTGGGTCGGCAAAGACCCGTTGCCCTCTTTTTGGGCCAGGCAACTGTAAAGTAGATTTTCTTCAATTGTGCCGTCAAAAATAAAAGGTGTTTGGGAGACCAAGCCGATGTTTTGAGCGATATCTCTTTTCGAAAGATCGGCAACCTCATGATTGTCGATCAAAACGTGTCCACCGGTATATTTGAAAAGCTGTCCAATACAAAGTGCTAAAGTGCTTTTGCCGCTGCCGGAAAAACCGACCAAGGCGACCTGTTCTCCAGGCTCGACCGAAAAATCAATGTCATTGAGCAATTTGATTCCTCCGTCCACCGTATATGACAGGTCTTTGACTTCTATTTTACCCTCAAGTTGATAGGACTTCCGGTCTACAGGTTCAAGGACAAATTCAGGCGCTTCATCGAAATACTCCATGGTGCGGCGATAACTCACCGAGGCTTCCTGATAGGACTGGTAAAAGTCGATGAGTTCCCGCCAGGGATCATAGAGCTTCTCCTGGGCAGATAAAAATGCCACCAGCGCGCCCAGTTCCAAACGCCCCTGAATGGTCAGGTAGCCTCCCAGAATAAAAATTAAAAAGGGACTCAGGTTGGTAAAAAAATTGTTGCTGACTTTGATCGCTTGACGGTAGAGATTCCAGATGATCCTGATATCCATCAGCTTTTTCGCCAGAAAATCAAACTTTCGGGTTTCGATGTGGTACGCGCTGTTGGCTTGAATCTCATGAATGCCGGTTACCGCTTCAGAAATTTTGCTGGAAAGATCACGGGCGGCATCCACCCGCTTTTTATTTTCAGCATTGGCGCGCTTTTGCAGGATCGGCAGCACAAAAAGCGCCACTGGATAAATGGTAAAAGATACGAGACCCAGTAGCGGATTGAGCCAGAGCAAGTATCCGCCTATAGCGAGCAGTGTCAAAATGCTTGTTACAGGGATGCCGACGGCCATTCCGACAAAATCCCCGGCCGTGGCCAGTTCGGACGTGAGCGACTGAACGACCATGCCGGGCTGGGTCTTTCGGAAAAATCCCAAAGGCAGCGTTAGGATGTGGCGGTACAATTCGGATCGCATGTCGTTTCCGGCCCGTTGACCAATGATGGTTTGAAGATAACTGATGACATATTTCAAGCCGCCGGAAAGGATGACGGCTGCAAGATAAAGACTGCAATAAAATAACAGTAATTCAAATGCTTTTAGTTTAATGGCCTGGTTGACGATTCGCTTTTGCATCTCCAGGGGAAATACACGCGTAATAACCGAAATGATTATCGTTACCAACAATATGAATTGAATCTTAAGGCTGCCTGAAAAGATCCATGAATACAGAGATTTTTTCACTATCAGAGGTTTGTCCTTGACCATAACCTTTTTCTCCAAGATAGATGATTCATCGGTTTTTGACTTTTACATATCCTATATTGGATATTGAAACAATTATCACGCGATTTCAGTTTTTGTTTGATTTTGTTTTCCTATTGAGTTTAAACTTTGCAGCCCCAATGAGTATATATTTCCAGGATTCTGACCTGGAATCATGGAAATCTATTTTTCATTAATAATCCGGCAATAGCTCAAGCAGGAGCTCAAGGCGGCAGGACGAATTTTGTGTCATTTAATTTGGTAATATATTCGAGGCCTGTTCGAATCCGAAAAGGGGGAACTGACGACATTGGACCCTGACGTCTTGGAGAACTTTCAGTGAAACGAAACCTTTTAAAGCAACGTCGACGTCGAGTTCGAGAGAGACCCGACCCTAGGTGAGAAAATGGCTGGCAAGCTGGCATCATTCAGCGGCAGTTGGACCTTTGTCGTCATATTCGCTTCAGTCTTACTTTTAAATCTGTATTATAATACTTGCCGGGGAAATACGCCGCCTTTCACACGCATTTGTCTTGAAAGCATTCCGCAGATATTGGCTGAAGCGGCTTTTTTTATTGCAAACTCAATCGATTTAACGACAAATCTAAATAGTTAGGGCTTCGCTACACTGAAATCTTGCCGCCCTTAGCGTGATCTTCGTTTGGATTGATAAAAATGGGTGGCGGTGCCGTGAAACAGATCGGCAGCCTCCATAATGGTCTCGGTGAGGGTCGGGTGCGGATGTATCGTCAGGCCCACATCGGTGACATTGGCGCCCATTTCAATGGCCAAAGCGCCTTCAGCGATCATTTCGCCCGCGCCGGGGCCG
>JASFFJ010000042.1:0-20492 GCA_050124355.1 Desulfobacterales bacterium
CAGCTGTTCAATTTTTTTATCCCGGCATCGGGGTTCGAGTTTTTGCCATCGGTCGTACGCTGGCACGATATGTCGAGAGAATCGTTTCCCATGATGCCACTTTCAGGATTTTACAAAGCCTGAGGAGCTGGTTTTATCTTCATCTGGAGCCACTGGGGCTGTCCCAAGCGCTGATGACACTGATTTCGGGGCTTGCCGTTTTGGCAACCCTATATCTGGCAGTCATTCTGGTAAATCGTGATGTGCTGGATGGCCCCATTATAGCTTTGGTAACGCTAGCCGTTCTGGCATCATTTGAAGCTGTTTTTCCCCTGCCGGCAGCCTACCAATTTCTTGGGCTTACGCGGGAAGCCGGCCGGCGGTTGCTGGGAATCGTAGATTCGAAACCTGAAGTGATTTTCCCCGGTCAATCCGTCACCCGTCCCCGGTATTTCGGCGTAAGATTTGAAAACGTCTGTTTCAAATACAACCAAAACGCCGGTTGGGCCCTGCGGGATGTCGATTTCCATATACACCCGGGCCGGCGCGTCGCAGTGATTGGAGAAACCGGATCGGGAAAGTCGACCCTGATTCATTTGCCGGTGCGTTTTAGCGATCCTGATATCGGATGTATTCAAATAGGAGGTGTGGATGTCTGCAACTTCGGCGAATCAGATTTACGCCGTCATATTTCAGTCGTCGCGCAGCAACCTCACATGTTTAATGCCACCCTGAGAGAGAATCTGCTGATGGCACGACCCGGCGCCGGAGAAGATGAATTGCTGGAGGCCCTCAAATTCGCCCAGTTGCTGAGTTTTGTATCCGACTTGCCAGACGGTCTGGATACCTGGATTGGCGAGGCTGCCAAACTTCTATCCGGCGGCCAGGCCCGCCGTGTAGCTGTTGCCCGGGCCATATTACATAATGGGCCGCTGTGGGTGCTTGATGAGCCGACCGAAGGACTTGATCCGGTGACGGAAGGGAGGATGATGGCTGCGATTAAGGCCCAGACGGTCGACCGAAGCCTGCTATTGATAACCCACCGACTGATTGATCTTCACTGGATGGATGACATCGTTATGCTGGATAAGGGTCGGATCGTGGCTCAGGGTACCCATGAAGAATTGCTCATAGGAAACTCACAATATGCGTCTATGCATCGGCGGATACCCTGAAGGTGGCATAGTAACATCCTGTTATCTTTTACATTAATTGCTTCAGAAACGGATTTTGCTTTTATTGTGAGTAAATTTTGGATTGTAGATTTCGGATTTAAGGTTCGCATTCGGCGGGTCCATTTAATAGAAAAAGATAGAGTGAAGCGATACAATAAATCCGCAATCCAAAATTCAAAATCTAAAATCGGGGATTAGGCATTCATTTATTACCTAATCTTGATAAACTCGTAAAAGGTAAAATCTTCTGCGTTACCGTCATTCCATCAATAGTCGGAATCCATTAAATTCAAGGGGTTCTGGATGCCGGATCAAGTCCGGCATGACGATTCGACGATTTTTTATGAAACCATCAATCTTCAATTATCAATTCTTAAACAGGTCCGTACTGATGTAACGTTCGCCGGTGCTTGCTAAAATGACTACGATGGTTTTACCGGCGGATTCCGCGCGACTGGCTATTTCCTGGGCTGCCTTGATGGCAGCGCCGGAAGAAATGCCGCAAAGAATTCCGTCCAATTTGGCCGCCTTACGTGCGGTTTCAAAGGCATCATCGTTGGAAACCGTCACCACATCGTCGATGATGGACTGATCCAGCACCTCGGGGATAAACCCGGCGCCGATGCCCTGGATTTTGTGCGGTCCTTTTGAACCGCCGGAGAGGACCGGAGAATCGGCCGGTTCCACGGCAATGGCTTTAAAAGAAGGTTTTCTGGTTTTGATCACCTGGGCAATCCCCGTGATGGTCCCCCCGGTGCCGACACCGGACACCAGGATGTCGACCTGCCCCTCGGTATCGCGCCAGATTTCCTCTGCCGTTGTTTCCCGGTGGATCCTTGGATTGGCCGGATTGGCAAACTGATCTGGCATGTATGCCTTGTTCTCCGAGTCGAGGACTTCCCGGGCTTTAGCAATGGCGCCATTCATGCCTTCGGCGCCCGGGGTCAAAATCAGTTTCGCTCCCAGGTGCTTGAGCAGGCTCCGTCTTTCTTCGCTCATGCTATCGGGCATCGTAAGACAGAGACGATAATTTTTAGCGGCACAGATAAACGCCAACGCAATACCCGTATTGCCGCTGGTGGGCTCTACAATCAATGTCTGCGGATCGATCAATCCTTCAACTTCCGCAGCTTCGATCATTGAGGCTGCGATACGGTCCTTGACACTGCCCAGGGGATTGAAAAATTCGAGTTTTGCAAATATCTGCGCATCAAGACCGTCATTTATTCGATTGAGCCGGACCAACGGTGTCGCTCCGATGGTACTGCTGATGAGGGAATGATATCTCATGGTCGATCTCCTTGGGCTTGCTAAATTACCGCATCGAACATCTCTAAAGCAGATTTTTTATTTTTTGATTTGTAGGCTAAGCGGGGAGATTCCAGAGTGACCGTTGTATCCGGTGGAATGGATTGGGTCAGCCAGACGTTACCGCCGATGACCGAACGGGCACCAATGACGGTGGCACCGCCCAGAATCGTCGCCCCTGCGTATATGATAACGTCATCTTCAATGGTGGGGTGACGCTTTTTTCCCCGAAATTGATTGCCCGAACCTTTCGGTAGTGAAAGCGCACCCAGGGTTACGCTCTGATAAATGCGGACGCCTTTTCCGATGCTGGTGGTTTCTCCGATAACCACACCGGTGCCATGATCGATGACAAAACTTTCACCGATGTCAGCGCCGGGATGGATATCGATGCCGGTGACGCTGTGGGCATATTCGGTCATAATTCGGGGAAGCAGCGGTACGCCATATTTAAAAAGCTTATTGGCAACCCGGTATACCGCTATGGCGAAGATTCCCGGATAACTGAAAATGATTTCGTCATAGCTTTTTGCCGCCGGATCACCTTCATAGGACGCCGCCACGTCGGTGGCGAGTGTCTTGCGAATAGACGGAATTTCTTCCAGCAGTCTGAGCGCAAGTCGGTGGCCACGCTCAGAACAGTCACTGCAGGGCTGGTCATATCGAAAGCAATCATGGCGAATGCTCAGCCCGATCTGTTCCGAAAGCATGTCAAAGACAGTGGCGGCAGATTGGCCCATGCTGTATCGCAAATTCACCGGATCGAGCTTTCCCCTGGTGAAATATCCTGGGAAAAGAATTTCCTTCAGCCTGTCGATGATTTCGATGACACATTCTCTGGATGGAATCGGCTCATAGTCGACATGGGTATAACATTCGCGGTCATTGCAGGTATCGATGATTTCTTCAGCAATCCTGGGTAGTTGACTTCTAAGTTCAGATAGATTGTGTTCGTCGATTTTACAGGCATCGCCCTTTTTGACGCTTTCGGTCATATAGACGTAATCTCCTTAGAATTGAAAGACGGCTGCCATTGCATCTTCATATTTTTTCTTGATGCCATCTGTTGATTCTTCGATCTGTTTTTTCTGCGGACCAAACTCAACCGGGCATTCGGTTTGAAGTTGTTCAATGATTCGTTCCATTTCTGAAATGTGATTGTGCAGTTGATTTTAATCTCTCCTGGGTTAAATTCCCCGCAGCTAGTCGCATTAATATTATTTAAATCCTAACAACATGATACTCTGAGGATTCACGCGGAGAGAGTTCATTTTGGCGGGCATTTTTCTCATCCCACAAACCAAACATAACCCTGAAATTTGCCGTGTCAACAATACCACCCTGTCGATACTGAATGCCTTAATGTTGAGATTCAATTCTTACCCCCGATAGATCGCGGTGGCTTGTCAAGGGAGTTAGCCGATCCGGTTCGGGTTGAAAAATCCAGACTGAGCTTAAGGAAAAATTTTTTCTTGACAGGAATTCAGTGGGCGTGTATTTCATACTTTAATGATATAGAATAAATAAATGTGGAACTGGCGAATTGCTTAAATAACAGCAGTTTTGGCAAGTCCTGAGGAAGCGGGGCCCAATGAAGCTATCGACGCGAAGCCGATACGGCACAAGAATCCTGGTGGATCTAGCCCGTAATAGTCATCAAGGACCAGTTCAAATCGGTGAAATCTCCAAACGCCAGGATATTTCGGTAAAATATCTCGAACAACTCATTCGACCATTAAAGCAGGCCAATCTGGTTAGCAGTGTCCGGGGACCCAAAGGTGGTCATTTGTTGGCCAAGAACCCGAAGGACATTACGCTGGGTCAAATAGTGCGGTTGTTTGAAGGACAAAGTGAGCTGGTCGAATGTATCAGCAATCCCCAAAAATGTTCCATGTCCGATGATTGTCAGGTGAGACTTGCCTGGAAGGAGGCCACCATGGTTCTTTTCGAAAAACTGGACAATAAAACCATCGCCGATTTAATGGAGGGAAACCATTGTGATGTGGAAAGCGATTGACCGTCAGACAGGAAAATATTTTAAGATTGTCGATTGGATTTTGGTATAGCTGCAAAAAGACCCAATAAATAGTTTCTAAGACCTAAATCCCAAAAATAGGGTACAGGTGATTTACTGATTTCCTTTCTTACATTGCGCGCATAAGGTGCAATGAGGTCTACTAAAAATATTTTTTGCGCATACCACAGATACTTTTTAACTGTCGGAAACGATACATTCAATGTCGATGCGAGTTCAGAGTAGTTCATCAACTGCCCAATCTGGCTTGCAAGAAGCTTAATCAGAGCGCTAAAGGCATCTGGTTTATCCAGTTTGAGAAGATAGGCAATATCTTTTTCCAGAACGCTGCGGTAAATTTCATCGATTATTCGGCGTTTTTCAAGTTCTTCGGGTACCATAATGACCCTGGGGTATCCGCCAAATGTCATATATTCGGACAGCAACTGCCTTGCCCTATCCGGCTCTATCTCCAGATAATCCGCCAGATTGTCATCATATCGGTAATCAGTCCGATGATTGAGAAATTCCTCAAATGTTATGGTGGATAACTCAAATAGCCGCTTTCGGCCGACCAGTGATTCATCTATTTTTTGCTTCAACTCTAGACTGCCGGAACCGGAAATAATGAATTTATAAGGCAATTTAAGATCAAAAAGGCCCTTTAAAAAAAGGCCTGCATCAGCTTTACGTTGAATTTCATCTATGAAAACATAACCTCTTTGTCGGCCCATTTCCAATTCGATTTTTCTAAGTAAGGCCGCCTGATTTTCAAAATGAGGTCTGTCCCACTCGATGTCGAGGTTCAGGAACAGGGTCTGCTGGTTGCTGTTGTCAAGATTCGCCTTTAACATCTCCATAAGGGTCGTTTTGCCTGCTTGACGGGGCCCGATGATAAGGCTCATCTCTTTGTGGGAAAGATGATCGATCAATTCTGTAAACAACCTACGTTTGATCATGGTTTTATTTTAACCCGATTATTTTTAAAGTCTACTTCAAACATAAAATAAATATTCTTTGCGCAGCTTGCGGTTCTGCCTGCCCAATTCAATCTCTATTGCACTTATTTCATCGGGGCGGTGAAAAGTGCTTTTAAAATCCATAAAAAATGTCTAAAT
This sequence comes from Desulfobacterales bacterium, assembly GCA_050124355.1. Lineage (GTDB taxonomy): Bacteria > Desulfobacterota > Desulfobacteria > Desulfobacterales > JAFDCJ01 > JAFDCJ01. The sequence continues at coordinate 5,595 of JASFFJ010000042.1, forward strand.
ATTATCGCATTAGTAAAGATAGACCAATATACTGAAAAAAGGAGGCAATCATGGAAATGAAAAAAATCCTGGCAGGATGGAACAAGATTTGCCCCGGTTGCAATATCGGGCGCAAATATCCGGATTCATTTATCGGCAAGAAAGTGAGGAATCACTGGGAAAAGGGTTGCCTGTCACATAACGCCTATGTCGAGGTGTACGGCAGCGACGAGCCCTCGCCGATGAAAGGTAATCAAAAATCCGACCTTAAGTGATTTATTTTTAATTTTTGATCGTGTCAATGACTTGCTTTTATACCGGAGTTGTTAATGGAAAACAATGACTGCAAGCTTATAGAGATTAAACAAAAATTACCGGGCTTTAATAAATTTATCGGTTCCTGGTTCTATAGCGGAGATATCAATTTTGTGGTTGATGTCGGGCCGGCCAATTCGGTGTTCAGGTTAATCGAAGCGTTGACGGAAATGAAAGTTGAGACCGTCGATTATGTTTTTTTAACCCATATACATATTGACCATGCAGGGGGACTTGCTCGATTTTTAGTGCATTTTCCGATGGCAAAGGTCATTTGTCATGAGAAAGGGATTAAGCATTTGGTTGATCCTGAGAAGTTGTGGGAGGGCAGTGCTAAAGTGCTTGGAGAGATTGCCGAATTATACGGACGTTTAAGCCCGGTAGAAGAAAACTATTTCATCTCTCAACATAATGCCCCAAATAAGGATATTGTCGTAATAGAGACACCGGGCCATGCACCCCATCATCTCAGTTTTGTTTATAACGGGTATCTGTTTGTCGGAGAGGCCGGTGGGAATTATCTAAATGTTCGGGGCAAAGACTACCTTCGCCCCGCGACACCAACCAGATTTCATTTAACCACTTTTTTGAACAGCATTGAAACGTTAAGCCAACTTGAAGATATGCAAATATGCTACGCCCATTTTGGTAAAGCAGATAGCTCCCATGAAATGTTAAAGAGAATTAGGGATCAAATATTAAATTGGGAAAAGATCATTTGTAGAGAACGATCGTCTGATGCCAACGATCTTATGGAAAGATGTGTCAAACGTCTTTTGTCAGAGGATCCGGAATTGAATGCGTTTCAACACCTTAAATCTATGGTACAAAAAAGAGAGCTTTTTTTTATTCAAAATTCAATCAGAGGCTATCTTCAGTATTTAGAAAATAGATAACAAAGATTTATTTTTCAGCAGCGTAATATTACAAATACGGAATCAAATTGTTTAGAAATCTCATTCCCATAACTATGGTCTTCGGGCTTGTTTGGGTAGCTTGCAGCAGCAATTATTCAAATCCGGCTAAAAAAGAGTCAACAAATATCGCCGCGATAATTGGGCCTGATTACCGAAGCCGAGGAAATGTTCCATTTGACAGTCACGAGGGAATACACGTATCTTCTACAGGGTGTGAAGTCACTTATACTCACTTCAAGCCAAGGGAGGTAGCGAATGACGTGCTTGTCGTCCTTGGTCATGGCTTCATGCGAAGTAAAAAAACGATGGCGCATTTAGCTCAGCATCTTTCCAGTTGGGGGCTATCGGTTGTTAATTTAGAATTTTGCAATTCAAAATTTTGGGCGGGTAATCATGATCGTAATGGTGCCGATATGGTGGCGGTAGCACAAAAAATACACCAAAGTAAGGTCATTTACGTTGGCTTCTCGGCCGGTGGATTAGCGGCGATAATAGCAACAAATCTGGACAATAATACGCTGGCATTATTTGGCCTTGATATAGTAGACAATAAAGGATTAGGAAAAAAAATTGCTCCAGGCCTGGCAGTTCCTTTTTACGGTTTAATTGCCGCACCATCCTCCTGTAACGCCAACAATAATGGTCTGGATTCCTATGCACTAGCGCCACATTCAAAGGTAATAAAGGTTGAGGATGCAAGCCACTGCCATTTTGAATTTCCAATGGATGGGATGTGCTCATTCGTCTGTGGGAAAGGTGAGAGGCAATTCAGCCGTGAATTGATCCAGCAAACGATTTTGGCACTTACAACTGCATTTCTGTTGTGGCAGACCGGCATAGACAACAATGGCGAGACCTGGTGGTTCGACAGACAACCAAATTACATTACTCTGAGGGGTGCCGGTTATATAAAAAAGCCGTTATTGAAGGTCCAGCGTTAACCAAGCTTACCGAGAAAATATACAAAAATATTCTAAAGAAGAGCAGCGTGTATGGGAAAATCTGCGGCACGGGATATTTGTAGGAACCGAAAAATTTGTGAGAAAAATAAAAAAGCGGTATTTGCCAGATGTACCCCATGCTGAACTGCCTCATCAAAAACAGATAGTTTTTTTGAGATGTTGAACTTTTGGACGTTTTGTGCATAGATGCCCGCATTACGAAAGGAGAAATTATGAAATTTTTGACTGCTGTGGTTGTGGTTGACATCCAGAAAGACTTCACCACAGCCTACAAAGGTTCTCTTGCCGTGAATGGAACCGACCAGACCTACCTGAAGTCGGCCTCTGAGGCGACTAAAAAACTGAAAGGTGTTGGCCTGCCCATATACGCGACTCAGGATTGGCACCCGGCCGACCATGTTTCCTTCGCCTCGAACCACAAGGACAAAAAACCCCTGGAAACCATCACTCTAGAGGACGGTCGGACGCAGATACTTTGGCCCGATCACTGCGTCCAAGGTACGGAAGGCGCAACATTACTTTTAGATGAAAACCTTTTATCAGGCATGGTCAAGAAAGGCACAAACCCGAAATACGATTCCTACTCCGGCTTTCAAGATGACGGCGGCGCCAAAACCGTCCTTGATAAGACACTTAAGTCGACCGGAATCAAGAACCTGATTGTTTACGGCATCGCTACCGACTACTGCATCAAGTTCACCGTTTTAGACGGAATGGCCGCCGGCTACAACGTTACCGTTATCAGGGACCTCACTCCGGAGATAGCCCCGGAGACTGCCAAGGCAGCCTGGGCCGAGATGGAAAAGAAAGGCGCGACCATTTGGCCAAACCTGGATATGGCAAAGGTAAAAAATTTGCTTTAAATCATAAGGGATTCAAATGCTCGATAAAGCCTGTTTGATTGAAAATATCCGCTCGCGGTTTAAAGACGGCATGACCGTTATGGTCGGCGGTTTCGGTGTGCCCGGAACCCCTTTCACCCTCATCGATGCACTGCTGGCAGCCGGGGCCTCGGACTTGACGCTCATAAAAAACGAAGCCAACGAAGACCATATGGGATTGTCCAAGCTGATCGAGGCCGGGCGCTGTAAAAAGATCATCACCTCGCACCTGGGACTCAATGCCACCGTCATCGGGTTTATGAACCGGGGGGAGATCGAAGTCGATTTTCATCCCCAGGGAATTCTGGCGGAAAAAATCCGTGCCGGCGGCGCCGGACTCTTCGGCTTTCTGACCGATATCGGTATCGACACCATCCTGAGCGAAAAAAAGCAAACAATGACCATTGACGGCCGCAAGGTGATTGTCGAGCCAGCCCTGCGTGCTGATGTGGCCCTCATTCATGCCGCAGCGGCCGACCGCAGCGGCAACCTGGTATATGAAAAAAGCGCGCGCAATTTCAACCCGTTGATGGCCACCGCCGCTGTTACGGTCATCGCCGAAGTCGAGCAGCTGGTAGAGACCGGCACTCTGGAGCCGGATCAAATTCACACGCCGGGTGCCTTTGTGGACCATCTGGTTGAAATCGAAGAACTCACCCCGGAGTACGGGATATTGGCACATCATGTCGTATAAAGAAAAAATTGCAAGGCGGGCGGCCCGGGAAGTGCTGCCGGGACAGGTGATCAACCTGGGCATCGGGATTCCGACCCTGATTCCGGATTACCTGACGGCGGATACACCGGTCTGGATTCATTCGGAAAACGGCATCCTGGGCATGGGACGCCGCTGCCATCGCGGGGCAGAAGATCGCAATTTGATCGACGCCGGCGGAAGCTACGTCACCCTGCAACCCGGGGCGGCATTTTTTGACAGCGGGCTGTCGTTCGTCCTGGTGCGCGGCGGGCGGCTGGATATCGCCTTTTTAGGCGCTCTCGAAATTTCTCGAACTGGCGACCTGGCCAACTGGATAATTCCCGGCAAGCACGCTCCGGGGATCGGCGGCGGTATGGAGCTGGCCCAGAAAGCTCGTCGGGTGATCGTTACCACCACCCACACTACCCGCAGTGGAGTGCCAAAAATATTGAGTCATTGCACCCTGCCGTTAACCGCCAAAAGTTGTGTAAACACCATTATCACCGAGCTGGCCGTCATCGAGGTGGCCGCCGAAGGTCTGGTACTGCGGGAAATTGCGGTCGAGTCCGATGTCAAACAGGTGTTGGCGAAAACAGATGCACCCTTGATCGTTCCCGAAGGAGCGCTGCCGGTGTTTTGAGAGTTTATTCGAGCGTTGAAAACCTGTTCTTTCCTCCGGGCTGGAAGTTGGGCCAGGTCAGGGATGAGCGGCTCTGCCTGTAACCGTTTCAAGTATGGCTGGAGTAATGGAGTACTGGAGTAATGGTCTATCGCTCGTGAACTCTATCCATCTGAAAATTTCGATGGTCTCTGCTTAAGGTTGCAGAAAATCGGTGTTGGGTTTTTGTTTTTCCAATGCTCCAGTGCTCCAACGCCCCATAAGAATATTGAGCAGAGCAGAATCATGGAGAGCCCCTTCCTGGGGTTAAACCAGCGCCGGTGAAATTATTTGAAGCGAACCGGCCGGGAATCAGAGGATAAACCATATGGCAGATTTGGAGCAAAAAGAACGACGGATCATCGAGGCAGCGGAAAAATTGGAGGCCGATATTATCGATTTCACCGGTCGGCTGGTGGCCGAGTCCAGCACTTTGGGAAAAGAAGCTTCAGCCCTGACGCTGATGGAAGCCGAACTCAAACAGCTGGGGTTCCAAACGGAAAAGGTGGCCATCGATCCGCAAACATTAAGCGATCACCCCGGTTTTGCCCCGGTGCCCTGGGAGTATGAAGACCGTTATAATATCGTCGGGTGCCGACCGGCCGACCGTGAAGGCGGCCGCAGTTTGGTGTTAAACGGCCATTTGGACGTGGTCGATCCGGGATGTCTTGATTTCTGGGAGAACGATCCCTTCAGCCCGAAAATCAAGGGGGGGTGGCTCTACGGCCGTGGAGCCGGAGATATGAAATCGGGCATTGCCGCGATGATTTACGCGGTGCGTGCCGTGGAACTCGCCGGGTTCGGAATACAGGCACCGGTGACCGTGCAAGGGGTCATCGAAGAAGAATGCAGTGGCAATGGTGCCCTGGCTTGTCTTCATGCCGGATATGATGCCGACGCAGCATTGATTCCGGAACCCTTCGGGCCCACCATTCTGACGCATCAGGTAGGGGTTCTCTGGTTCAAGGTCACGGTGCGCGGCGCCTCCCGTCACGTTCTATCTGCAAGTTCCGGCGTGAATGCAATCGAAACCTGTTTCCCTATCATCGCAGCCCTGCGTTCGCTGGAGGCCGAGCTCAACGACGGCCCACGGCATGAGGCTTACCGGCAAATTGAACATCCGTTGAACCTCAACATCGGAATATTCAACGGCGGCAGTTGGCCTTCCTCGGTTCCGGACGAAGCCTCGTTTCAGGCCCGGTTGTCTTATTTTCCCGGCGTTCGCTTTAACGATGTCCGCCAAAAAATCATCCAGGCGGTCAAGAAGGCGTCCGAGAATAACCCCTGGCTGTCCCAAAATCCGCCTATCATAGAATTTTACGGATTCCGTTCAGAGGGCCATGCAGAGGATCGAAATCTCCCCGCCTTTGAAACCCTCAACGACTGCCACAGCATGCTGACAGGCGTAAACGCCGAAACCTACATTTCGACCTGCACCACGGATTTGCGCGCCTTTCAATTGTTCGGTCAGCGTCAGGCAACTTGCTATGGGCCAGTTGCCGAAAACATCCACGGCGCCAACGAACGGGTCCACATTCCAAGTGTAATGCAGGTGGCCAAAACTTATGCGCTGTTTTTATCGCGCTGGTGCGGGCTTGTTGAATATTGAGGCAAACAATGGGTAATATTTCATCGAATTCAGTTGATGCGTTACTTTTTGATCTCGGTGGTGTCGTGATCGAGATTGATTTTGACAGGGTGTTTTCGCATTGGGCGCTATCTTCAAACCAAAGCCTCGAAATCATCAGATCTAAATTCACTTTTGATTCCAACTATGAACGTCATGAACGGGGTGAAATTGAAGCCTTGGAATATTTCGCATCATTACGCAAGTCCATGGGAATCAATATTACGGACAAAGAATTCATGGCAGGGTGGAATTCACTCTACGTTGGCGAAATGCCGGGTGTGTCGACGCTGCTTTCAAGGGTAGGAGAAAAGCTGCCAATTTATGCTTTCACAAATAGCAATGTCACACACCAGCTTGTGTGGTCTAAGATGTTTAAACAGGTTCTGAGTCTTTTTCGGGAGGTGTTCGTATCTTCTGAAATTGGAAAACGAAAACCTGAGCCGGCGGCATTTCATGCGATATCCAATGACATCGGTGTGAAACTGGAAAATATATTGTTTTTTGACGATTCGTTAGAGAACATTGAGGGCGCTGAAAAAGTCGGCATTCAAACCGTTCACGTTACATCTCCGCAGGATATAGAAATCGACCTAAAAGCGTTTCTTGTTTAAATTTAGAACCACTATTTTCACAACTCAGGGAGGCTTAAATTATGCTATCCGAAATCCATTTCATTCTGACATATGCATGTAACTTCGAATGTGATCATTGCTTTCTCTACTGCAGTCCAAAATCAAAGGGCACGTTTACGATCAGTCAAATTGACGGTGTTTTGGATGAGACCAAAAAAATTGGTACTGTCAAATGGATAACATATGAAGGAGGGGAACCTTTCCTGTACTATCCTCTATTAACGGAAGGAATTAGGCGTGCCAACGCTGAAGGATTTAAGGTTGCAGTGGTGACAAATGCTTATGGCGCTAATTCAGAAGAAGATGCCGAATTGTGGTTGAGACCCCTGGCGGAAGCGGGTGTATCGTATCTCAATATCAGCAATGATACGTTTCATTACGGAGATGAACCTGAAAACCCTGCAGCTATAGCTTCATCTGTTGCGAAAAGACTTGGGATTGAGCATTCACCGATCTGTATTGAACCACCAAAAGTTTTACAGTCCGCTTCAGATCCAGAGGGGAAAGGAAAACCGGTCGTTGGCGGAGGCGCCAAGTTCAGAGGGCGGGCGGTCGAAAAGCTATCAAGCAATCTTCCGCTGAGGCCATCGAGCGAGTTGTGTAAATGTCCGTACGAGGATCTTGAATCGCCTTATAGAGTCCATATTGACCCATACGGAAATGTCCATATTTGTCAAGGGATCAGCATCGGCAATATGTGGATGACGCCGCTTTCTGAAATCGCTTCTAGCTATCGCCCGGATTTTCATCCTATTTGCGGCCCGCTCATTCGAGGGGGCCCGGCGCAATTGGCAAAAGAGCTAGGCGTGACGCCCGAGGCGGAATATATAGATGAATGCCATTTCTGCTATTTGGTTCGAAAATCAACTATCCATAAATTTAAAGATTACCTTACACCTGAACAGGTCTACGGCTTGGATTAACTATTAAACGGGCAATGAAATAGAAAGCAATCGTCATGCCGGTCTTGGATAAAGTCCGGGATGACGGATCCGGCATCCCGGACCGATTTCCTGGATTCCGGCGTTCGCCAGAATGACATTGATTCAGGTATTTTATCTCCGGAGTATTAACTATGAAATTGAATTATCTCGAGTTTTTGCTGGTCAACAATTTTATCCGTGCGTATGTCCAGGAAAAGTATGAATTACCGCTACTAATGAACATGGTTGCCTCAAATGCCTTTGATTCTGTCCTGGAAATTGGCTGTGGAAATGGTAATGGGACAAAATTAATCAGGAAATATTTTAATCCGCGTCACATTACAGCGATTGACCTCGACGAAAAAATGATTCAAATCGCACAAGAAACCGTTTCGGATGAGTCAACCATATTCCAAGTAATGGACGCTTCAAAACTAGATTTCCCAAATGAATCATTTGATGCGATCTTTGACTTCAGTAGTATCCATCATATTCCAAATTGGAAAAGTTGTATTGAAGAGTTAAAGCGCGTGTTGAAAGTCGGTGGTAAATTGATTCTGGAGGAATTTTCAATTGATACTTTCTCTGGGTTTCCAGGAAGGCTCTATAGATTGCTGCTATCGCATCCATACGAACACATGTTTTCAACGGATGAAATTGTTAGATATATAGAAGATGTTGGATTTCAGATTGATGATATTAAAATGCTTAATCCCCTTAAAATGATGCCGCATTTCTTTTTACTGGCAGGTGTTCCAGATATTGAGATCGATTATGAAAGTTGAACATATTGCCATTTGGGCAAAAGATAGGAATTATGGCTACACCACTTGAACAGAAGTCATCGCTGGAGGAGATAAGAAAAAGATTCGATAGTGATGTCGACCGTTTTTCAAATCTCGAAACCGGACAGTCCGCGACCGTCGATGCGCCAATGGCGATGGAATTGATTACAAAAGCAGCCGTTAAATCAACTGCTAACATCCGGCGTGTACTGGACATCGGCTGTGGCGCCGGAAACAATACCCTTAAACTTCTGCAGTATGCCGGCCCCTTTGATTGCGATCTTGTTGACCTAAGCTCGGCAATGTTGGAAAAGGCTCGGGAGCGTATTTCATCGCTGAACTCAGGAAAAATCAACACCATTCAAGGCGATTTTCGCAAGATCAATTTGCCGGACCAAGGATATGATGTGATTATAGCTGCAGCTGTATTGCACCATTTACGCAATGATCAAGATTGGGAGCAAGCTTTCAATAAGCTCTATAATTTAACCGCTCCTGGTGGAAGCATTTGGATTACGGATTTGGTATCTCATGAGTCAGATGCCGTTCATTCTCTCATGTGGGATCGCTATGGAGAATATCTTTGTTCTTTAGGTGGTGCTGATTTCAGAAATAAAGTGTTTGAATACATCGATAAGGAAGATTCGCCGAAGCCGGTTACCTTTCAGATGGATTTGCTTCGAAAAGTAGGATTCAGACATATTGATCTTTTACATAAAAATTCCTGTTTTGCTGCTTTTGGCGCCATCAAAACCGATTACCGGATCATTTGATATGGCATCTACTGTGTTGCAGCATTGGGGCTAATTAAACAACTTCGCACCGCTTTCGCGGCTACCAACAGTAATTAAAAGGAGAGGCTATGTTACCCGAGAAGCAATTGAAGGCCTATAATGACTTTTATTATTCGGCGCGCCCCAATGACATTTTGGAGCCTAAAACAACGCTTATGCTTCACCTTGCATCGGCCATGGCAGTTGGATGTTATCCTTGAATGGAGCACTATTTTGGCGTCGCCAAAGAACAAGGCATTACCGACGACGAAATCGGTGCGGTCCAATCAATCGCAATGGCCGTTTCCGCTGGCAGGGTTCGGGCTCAATTCCGCGAAGCTCGTATAAATAGTGGAAAGCGATCCAGGAAAGGTCACTGAGTAAAGAATGAAAAAATCTCCACACCCCCGCTACTTGGAGCAACAGAATTTAATAGAAATCAAAGATGAGGGTAGATGCTTCCAGCTGCATCCCGATGCCTTTACCGCATGGAAAAAAATGAAAGATGCGGCTAGGGCTGATGGAATCCGTCTGTACATTGTTTCAGCGTTTAGGAGCTTTAAGCGGCAGTCAGAAATCATAGAACAGAAAAGAGAAAAACGCGTTTCAGAGGAAGATATATTTAACGTCAGTGCTCCTCCGGGATCCAGCGAGCATCATACCGGAAAAGCGGTTGATATCAATACCGATGGATATCCAGCACTAGAAGAAGATTTTGAGAAATCCGAGGCGTTTAAATGGCTTTCACGGCATGCGAAAAATTTTGGATTTCGTCTTAGCTATCCTAGGGAAAATAAATTTGGGATGGCCTATGAGCCCTGGCACTGGTTCTATGACGAAACTACCCAGAAAAATGGACATCCTAATAAAACAAGTTGATCCCACCCTATCGGAAGTTGTTGAGCTAATTCATCAATTAGATGAATATCAGGAATCCATGTATCCGCCGGAAAGTAACCACCTGGACTCGTTGGATGAGTTATCCAAGCCAAATGTCGATTTTTTAGCGGCCTATGCCGATTCGGAAATTTGTGGCATCGGCGCCGTTAAGGTTTTAGGTGACTACGGAGAAATTAAGCGCTTGTACGTTGCTGAAAAGTATCGCGGAAAAGGAATCGCAAAAAGAATTGTCGAAGAGTTAGAAACCTGTCTGGTTCAAAGATCCATTTTCACGGCGCGGCTTGAAACCGGCATTCATCAGCATGAGGCCATCGATTTATATAAAAAGTTCGGCTACTCAGAGACGGCTCCATTTGGGGACTACACGAAGGACCCACTAAGCGTATTTATGGAAAAGAAGATAGGTTGATGGCTTCTCACCTTGATTCTGGCCAGTTAGATATATTGGGAAATCAATCGCCTTTTATGTCTTTTGTCAACTCAAGCATCATCGGCGCACCCGAGTTCGCCGATGAGCTTGGCTTCTTAATACTTCATCTCAGCTGTTTTCCATGTCATGAGGGATGGATGATGGATAGCATCTTCTTCACAAGGCCGTCGAGTACGTAGATAAGAAGCAGGCACAACAGGACAGATCCTCCAGGGCCTCCAAACGCGAGTGTGGTGAACCCACCGATAATCGAGCCGAAAAACAAGAATTGACCGAAACGCGTGCGGAATTGCTTCAAGGAGCGAAAGGGAACTGTGCTGATCATCAACAAGGCAATCAAAAACACGTAAGGTCCCATAAACTTGACACTTTTCAGAAATAAAAGGCCCGTCTCATGATGGGCCATCACTACGCTGCAAAGCAGCATCGCTCCGACAGGGGTTGAAATCCCCGAGAATTCGGTATAAATTTTTTTCTGGGAAACGTTGTTTTGGAGGAGATTTTTCTCGGCGTCCACATTGAAGCGCGCCAATCGTCCCGCCGCACAGGCGACGAAAAAGAAGGCAACCGGCAGGTAGAGGTCAAAACGACCGAGCATTCTGCCGTGAAGGCTCCAGCAATGAACAAGAAAGGCGGGAGCCACGCCACAGTTTATAATATCTGCAAGGCTGTCCAGCTGGAGACCAAAGGCGCTCTCGGATTTGGTCCACCGAGCCACCCGTCCATCCATCAGATCGCACGCACAAGCGAAAAGAATGGCCACACTGGATGCATACGGATGGTGAGGTGCCCATGTGATCGACAGCAGCCCGAAGAAGATTCCCGTGAATGTCACCGCCTGTGGCAACAAATATCGCATCCAAGGCCGCTTCATATATCATTCCTTATGGTTTTAACATCTCGGCCCACTAAGATCCCGACACTACCAAGATAAAACGGGCTTGCCACGCTTTGCAAGTGAATTTTCGCTAAACTCATTTCAGATAATCAATGCAATCCAAACTAGGCCCGAACCAGGAATTATATCCTATTTTTTTAAATTGTTTTTTCGCGGATGCACATGGTCAAAAGCGCTCCTGCCAGCGCCACAACAGCAAAAGAAAAGAAAACGGCAGCATAAGAGTCAAACAAATCGATGATTTTCCCTGAAAGCGGCGTGGTGATAATGCCGGCAATACTAGTGAATGTCGTCAGGAATCCCATGCCGGTGGCCGACAATTTTCTTGATAGAATATCCGAAGGGTAGGCTGCCAGGAGCACGTCTGGCATAATAATCATCAATCCGACGATCATCAGAAGGCCTGCAGCCAAGGTGATACTGACATTGCGGGATATAATAAAGGTTGCTAATGCCAGAATGATCATTAACACAAGAATGAGCGGTTTGCGTCTGCCCCCGAAATATTGGTCCGACAAAAATCCTGCCAACGGACTCGCAAAAATTCCTGGGAGCAGAACAAGGGCGGATATCGTGCTGGCACGGTCCACTGACATGGCATAGGCTTCTTTCAGAAAGGACGGAATCCAGACCAGGCAACCAAATTGAACGTAAACAAAACAAAAATACACCAGAGCCACCGACCATAAAATGCGATTGGTCAAAACCTGAGAAAGCTGTGATCTGGGATCGTTCTCAATCCGTTTTTCCAGGTGGATCTCATCATCGAAGTCGGGAAGTCCTCGCTCGCCAGGATTGTTTCTTATCATCATCCAAAAAAGCAATGTAACCACCGCCAGCAATACGGGCGGGATGATAAAGGAACTGCGCCACCCCAGATGATCGCCAAGCAATCCGGACAGCCTTATTCCGAGGCTGCTGCCGGCGGTGACACATGTCGCGAAAAATCCGATGGCCGTCGCCCGCCGTGACCTCGGGAACCAGTTGACGATCAGTTTCAGGGATGAGGTCCACCCCATGGACTGTCCCAAACCGTTTACCAATTGCCCGAGGGAGAGAATGCCGAGAGAGGTTGCCTGGCTGAAAATAAGATTGCCGGTGATGGATATGATCGCGCCCCAGGTAAGCGTTTTTCGAGGACCGAAGCGGTCTCCAAGAAAGCCCGCGGGCAGCTGAAATATCGTGTAGGAAATGAAAAACAGCGCCATCAGCCATCCGGCCTGGGTGTTGGAAATACCGAGGTCGACTTTTAGAAGAGGGATCATGGGGGAGTAGTTGAACCGGTTTACATAATACATGCCGAACAAAAGCCAGGTGAGAAAGAGCACAAAACCTGCCGGTGACTTTAGTCCGAATTGCTTCAACTAAACCTCCACATTTATTGAAGATTTTCGATTGAAGATTGAAGATTTAAGGTTCGCCTGCGGCGGATCCATTATATTAACACGGAAACTAAACTCGTCATTCCGGCCGCAGCGGAGCGGAGAGCCGGAATCCAGAAAAGGCCCCGCAAATACGGGCGTCCCGCCTTCGAGGTAATGGCGGAACGATAGATATCAGAAGGCTTATTCAATTTGCAATCTTCCATTTTTTTTATCCGAAGCCGGAAAGTTCAGGTTTTCGATGAAAAGATTCTGGAAGCTGATCTTTTCCGCCAGGGGCAGGTGTTCGACACGTTGGACCTGCTTTTGCAGGTATTCTCTCAAATCGGCGTTGATCAGCATCATGGCACAACCGGTTTTGGAGGTGTTGCCGGCAAAACGGACTTTGCGGGCCAGCTTTTCCGGAATCAAGCCGATGGTCGCCAGGCTTTCAGGCCGCAGGTGATAGCCGAAGGCGCCTGCCAGGATGATGTCTTCAAGGTCTTCAGCGGTTACCTTGGCCTCGGACATCAGCATGTCGATTCCCGTGCGAATGGCTCCTTTGGCCAACTGCAGCTGGCGGATGTCAGCCTGGCTGAAGAATACACCGTCAGCCATGTTAAACACCGGCTTATCATCAACGAGCCGTAACCCTTCGGCGACGGACACTTGAAGGCCTTCTTTCTCCTCCGGCGTTTTCATTCTCCCGTCGGGATTCACGATCTTGGCTTTAAGCAAGGATGCCATAATGTCGATGATACCGCTCCCGCAGATTCCTCTGGCCGGCTGCGCATCGATTGTTTTGATATCGATGGTCTTTCCATCAAAATAAGCCGCTTCCACGGCTCCCGGGACCGCCCGGACACCGCAAGACACTCCCATGCCTTCAAAAGCAGGTCCGGCAGCGGTCGAGGCCACGATGAACCGGCCATTGTTATTAATCCCCATCTCGCCGTTGGTCCCGACATCCACAAACAGCGAGGGTTTCTGCTTTTCAAGAAAGCCGCAGGCCAGAACACCGGCGGTAATATCCGATCCAATAAAGGCATGCACGATAGGCGGCACATAGATCCTGCCGGCCGGATTGATGTCAAGGCCGAAATCGTTAGCAGCGTAGGAAGCACCTCCCTTGATATTTACGGCAAACGGAAGGTGGCCGAGGGATTCCGGATCGATGGCGGCGACGAGCGTCAACATGGTGGTATTGCCGCCGATGACTACATCCAGGATTTCAGCGACCCCGGCATCTGATTTTTGACAGGCGGCGCGAATCAGGCGGTTTAGCTCTTTGCGGACGACAGCCGCCACCTGGTCCAAGCCTTCCTGGGTCGATCCTTTCTGTATGCGGCTTAAGACATCATGCCCAAATTTTGTCTGGGGATTGATGCTGGATGTGGTGGATAGCTCCTTGCCGCTAACCAAGCAGAACAGGGTGACAACCAGCGTTGTGGTGCCGATATCAATGGCCAGTCCCTTGGGAGAGAATTGGGCATCCCATTTTTGCAATATGAGTTGCGAATCCATGCCGGCGTATTTCAACCAATAGGTGCCGTCTTGGCAAACAACATTTGCTGCGGGATTCAGGTCGATACCCCCCAGATGCTCGCCTTCGAGGATGCGGGCATCCACTGTAAAATCATCCGGCAGATGCACGGTGATATCGCCTTGGGGGATGAGATGGCATGCCAGACGAATCCCCATTTCCAGGGCCTCGGTTTCAGTAATACTAGGATGATCTGTGAGCGGAACGTCGGCGGGGTTGTCTACGCGGATCCGGCACTTTCCGCAAATCCCCTTTCCGTTGCAAGGCCCCTCGATTTCATAGCCACCTCTACGCAGCGCTTGCAGGACGGTTTCATTGGTTCGGACGCCCATATTTTTTTTGAAAGGCAAAATTGTTATCTGGGGCATTTTGTTCATTCTCCGGAGTGACGATTTTTGGACGATTTCGGGGTTACAACACCCTAAGCCGGATAAACCGCAAATTACAAATAACAAGCACCAAATGACAAATAAACTCCAAAATATAATATTTGACAAACTCGTAAAAAGCCAATTTTTACGCGTTAGCGTCATTCCGGCGAAAGCCGGAATCCAGTAATATCAACACGTTCTGGATGCCGGATCAAGTCCGGCATGACGATTTGAGGACTTTTTACG
>JASFFJ010000043.1:0-20441 GCA_050124355.1 Desulfobacterales bacterium
CTGATCAAGCTCTGGGGTGGGCGTCCCCCGCCTCTTCCCTCCATACTGCCAGCCAGGCTCGCCCCAGCCGATATCATCGGTGAGGATGAAAATGATGTTGGGTTTCTTACCGAACTTTTTTTCAAGTGCCGCCAATTTGGTGTTGATTTGCTGGTCCTCGGCAGCCCACTTGTCCTTGTTCTTTTCATGCAGGTCATAATACGGAGCGTCGAATTGCGCAGCGAATGATACCATTGAAAAAATGAGCATGGATCCAACAATAAAGACTAAAAAACGAAGCAGTTTTTTCATACGGCCTCCTTTCATTCAACCTTAGGGGTAAATTATTGAAGTTGAAATTTTAGTAAATATGAGATATGAACAGTGCTGTACAAAAAGATCAATAAGCATTCTGCACAGAAATGTCCAGTAAATTATGCAATTCTAAAAAATGAAACCACCAAAAACAAATAAAATTAAACGTGTAAGTAAAGATCAGTGGCTTACCAAAGCGCTTGATACGCTTGAGTCGAGTGGTGTTGAGGCCGTTAAAATTGAAAGACTTGCCAAGGGGTTTGGTATTTCAAGAAGCGGGTTCTACTGGCATTTTAAAAACCGGCGAGACTTGTTGGATCACCTTCTGGATTATTGGGTGAGTAAGTATACAGATGTGGTCACTGATAATCCTGATTTACTAAGACTTGACCCGAAAAAACGGCTTCTTAACACAATGGAAATGATCAGGGATAAAAAACTGGCAAAATACGATCTGGCGATGACTTTATGGGCGAGGTTAGATCCGCAGGTAAATAGGGTCGTTAAGAAGGTTGTTAAAATGCGCCTTGATTATCTTCGGGTAATTTTCGCTGAATTAGGTTTTGAGGGTGATGAACTTGAAATGCGCGTACGGCTGTTTTTGTGTTATCATGCTTGGGAAGATATTATGTTTCCAGACCTCTCTGTCCGGAAACATTCAAAACTGCTAAAACTGCGCCATAAATACCTTATTCAAAAATGAGTTGGCAGATTAGCCATGGCAAATATACACTTTTTTTGGCTGGACATTTTGTTAGATTTCGTGCCTAAGCCTGAAATAATGAAATTATGGAGATTGCATAACGAAATTTGAACCGATGCTGATTTTTCCGGCCATCGCGCCACCACAATATATTGGGGTACGGCCCACTGATTGTGAAATGAAGGATATAATTTGATATCGTAATAGGCATCTAACGAAAAAAACTTCAATTCAATATGCCATTTTTAAAAAATGCGGGTGTTATGTAACTGCTATGTATATGAATTAAATTCAGTATGTTACATGCTAAGATAGCCAAATGATATCTTATAATGAGGACTCGTCATTAAACATCACGATTTAACTGATTAAGCCTCAAAATTCCGGTGCAGATGTCTCCATATTTTAAGCCTTTAAGCTAACTATCACGATTCATTCTCTAATCTGGTACCATTTTTGTTAACATTCTGGCAGTAAAACAGTTGTCGAGTCTTGATTCGTAAATAAGTGTATCTCGAAACCTGACACAACTATAATTACAGGATAGAGGGCATTAAACGGATTAGATTATATCAGGGCTTTCTCAAGCGCCTGCGGCAACTGATCCAGCTTGACTGATATCGGTGACACATCGAATTCTTTCAGAACCGGCGGATACTTCAGGCCGCTGCCGGTCACGACCACCACCACCCGGGAGCCGGACGGTATCATTTTTTTATTTACGGCCTCAATCAACCCGGCCAGTGCGGTGGCCGAAGCCGGCTGGGCGAAAATCCCCTCTTGCGACAGAAGCTGCATAGCCGTTAAAATGTTCTCATTGTTAACTTTCAGAAGGAGGCCTTTGCTTGCTTTTAGTTTTCGCAAGATCTGATTGCCGCTGGGTGGGTAGGGATTTTCCAACACATGATCAAGGGTAGAAGAATTTCGAAAGCATTCAATATGGTCGGCGCCATTCTCAAAAGCGTCGACGATCGGAGAATTTCCGGCAGCCTGAATCCCGACAATTCCTGGTATTTGGGAAATAATCCCGCTATCTCTCAGTTCTTCAAAGCCTTTTAGAACACCCCGACAGAGCCCGCCTGAACCTAAGGGGACCACAAAAAAATCGGGTAATTGTCCGTCCATCTGCTCCAGCAATTCAAATGCCAGGCTTTTGTATCCTTCAATCCTCAGAGGGTCGTCCGAAAGACTGAAATAAACTTGGTGATGATTTCCAATCTCAAGCAGCTGGGTATAAAGCTCTCCATAATCACCGTATACCTGAAAAGCTTTGGCACCATAAATCGTCAGGGCGTCAATCTTCTCCCGCGGAACATTGTCTTTTAACATGATGAAGGTATCCATGCCGGCTCTGCTTCCGTAGGCGGCCACCGACGCCCCCATGTTGCCGGATGAAAGGGTACCAAAGCGCCTGTATCCGAGGGCAAACGCATTTTGGATGGAACAGGCTGTCCCCCGATCCTTAAAGGTCCAGGTCGGATTCTGGGTTTCGTTCTTAAAAAGAAGTTCCTTAAGACCAAACTTTTCCACCAAAAATTCCGAACGAAGCAGAGAGGTCTGGCCCTCTCCTAAAGAAAATAACGGATCGGGATCCAGGTATGGAAAAAAGGGAGCGTAACGCCCGACAAAGAAACCGCTTCGCTGAGTTTGAAACCAGTTGCGGGGCACAGAGCCCAGGTTGAACTTTACTTCCAGGGGCTCATCGCACTCGCATCTGGTATTGACCGAGTCAATGGGATAATCCCGACCGCAGCTAACACATTCAAGACAAGGTTTGCTCATGATCTGCTCCAGTTGAGGAGTCTGGTTCGGAAGGCCAAGCTTTAGGTTGCCCTTTACGGTTCTCCGGAATTAAGCATCAGGAGTACTGGAGTATTGGAACAATGGAGTAATGGAAATAACATCCCCGGATCTCGTCAAGTGATCAAATGGATTGCCCATATATTTCTGATATTGTTTTTGAACAATTACATCCATAAAAATAACAACCGTGGTACCCTATGATCGAAAAAGCGGTTTAGTAATCCCGGTCTCAAATCCATCCAACACTCCAATACTCCTTCACTCCAATACTCCGGTGCGTTATTATCGGCAAGGCCATTTATCTTTGACCTGACCCCGATGACCAGAATTTGCGAAATGGATTATAACCTTACCTGTCCTTTTTCCAGTATGACGTTGCCGTCCAATTCAATGGTTGCCTCCCACATGAGAAGATCGTAGTGAATAGCAGCCTTTACGTTCCCACCCAGGGTAATGTTGGTGCCGATCCCGATATGCACACTGCCGTAGACGCCCTCGTCCTCAAGCATAACGCCCTGCAGGATGCACTTCGGATTGAGCCCCACACCCAACTCAGCCACATTATAGACTTGGGCATCATTGCGACTTTGGAGATCGTCTGCCAGCATTTTAGCCTGATGCCCGCCCTTGATATCCGTGATCATGCCTTTTTCCACGGTGGCGGTTACCGGCTCGGTTAAGACACCGATATCGATATAGGGAATGCTGGCGTCTGCAACAATAACCCCTTCGGCGCTTCCCTCGGTGGGTGAAAAATTGGCCTCGACATTGGGTGCCGGTGACATCTGGCCGGGCTCAACAATGCAGAACAGCGCATTGCCCGGCCGGCCTTCCTTACGCATTGTCAAATGGGTCCCACCTGTGCTGGTCAGCACCGCCTCACTACTCTTTTCAAACGCCCGGGCGAACTTCAGACACATTTCCCTGGTCTCGTAAAAATCGGCATCCAGTCCGCCTTTGATAAGCATATGTTCCCGGTAGTCCGTCAGGGCAATGATGCGGCTGCCGGCCTCGCACGCCTCTTTAACCGCCCGGGTGTGGGTAATGGAATATGTCACCGGGGTAAAGATGACATCCGCTTTTTTCATAGCCTCTGCAATCGGTGGCGGCGGTTCCTGGCCGTGCCCGCTGCGCGGCAAGATAGTACCGATTATCACTTCCGCCCCGGCATGGTATGCCGCTGCAGCCACAGCCTCGGCAATCGTCATCATCATAAAATCGGTCACGATCAAAACATTTTCACGGGATTTGACCCCGGCACAAACTTCTACCAGGGTTTTGGCACCTTTGCTCATCAGTATGTTTTTCATAGGGTCTCCTTAATCTCTCCCGGGTTGAATTCCCCGCAGCTTGCTGCGATAAAAGTGAGTTAAATTCTAAAAACATGATACTCCGCGACTTACCGCATAGCGAATTCATTTTTCATTCAATATTCAGGTTGTAAATTTATAAAGACTTATGTACAAGTTGTCAACATTACCGCTGAGTGTAACGTCAAAGTAATGTCTCAACCAGGGTGACAGAGAATAAGTAAGACAACTAAATCCCAAATCTCAAGCACCAAATTACAAATAATTCTCAAATTTCAATATTGAGGAACTCGTAAAAAGTCAGAAATTCGATTTCTATTCATTGTAAGCCATTAAAATTACAAGTTACGAAATTTTATTTTTGCGCTTTTTGTGCCTTTTTGCGGCCATATCAATATTCAATGACCAAAACATTTATCAGCGTTGTATCGCATCGCTTTCAGGGAGGATAATTTTGAAAAAATCAGTCAATCCACTACTGTTTACACCCGGCCCGGTGAGCATATCCCCCAGGGTTCTGGCGGCCGGCAGTCGACCGATGATCCATCATCGAACACCCGAGTTTCATGTCATCCTGGAAAACGTTATCGAGAAAATGAAGCAATTATTCGGCACCACGGAAGATGTCCTCCTGGTGCATTCCACCGGCAGGGGTGCCATGGAGGGTGCGCTGCGCAATATGTTTTCTCCGGGAGAGAAGATATTATGCCTCTGCAACGGAAAATTCGGTCACATGTTTGCGGATGTTGCCGAAGCCTGTGATCTGGAAGTTCAACGTATTTTTACGGAATGGCTGGCGCCGGTGATAACGGAACAGATTGATGAGGCACTCCAGCAGGACCCGACCATAAAAGGTGTCACGGTCATTCATAACGATACGTCAACCGCGGTCATAAATCCCATCGCAGAAATCGGCAATATCGTTCGAAGACATGAGCGCCTTTTGCTGGTAGACTGCATCAGCTCACTGGGAGCGATGGCGTTCAAGATGGCGGACTGGCAGGTCGATGCTGCCATTACCGCCTCCCAAAAGGGACTGATGACACCCACCGGCATCAGCTTTGTGGCGATTAATCAGAGAGGTTGGGCTGCTGTCGAAAAGGCCACCAAACCCGGCTATTATGTTAATTTTAAAAATATTAAAAAATTCTATGATGAAAAACATGAAACACCCGGCTCGACACCGGTATCTTTGGTCGCTTCTGTCAATGAGGCCCTGGAGATGCTCTTTGATGAAGGCCTGCCAAATGTCTATTTACGACACGAAATCCTATCACAGGCAATTCGCAGCAGCGTGCAAGCAATGGGGTTGACACTGCTGCCGGAGACCAAGGTCGTCCGATCCCTTACCGTCACGCTGGTCAAGTCCCCGGAGGGCGTCAAGCCGTCTCTAATCAGAGAAATGGCCAAAGAAAAATACGGTATTTTGATTGCCTCCGGGTTGGGCGATTTTAAAGAATCGGCCATCCGGATCGGACACCTGGGAATGATGACGCCCCGTGAGGCTTTGCTGGTCATCGCTGTATTGGAATTGATCCTTTTCGAACTGGGGGTTGTCGAAAAACCAGGCAGTGGTTTGGAAGCATTGCATGCCTGCCTGGAAGAGAAAGGAAACTAACCGTAATCAAACCATGAGTCAAACCATTGCCGAAAAAATAATCAGCTCCCACTGCAGGCGGGAGATA
The DNA here is from genome assembly GCA_050124355.1 of Desulfobacterales bacterium. Taxonomy (GTDB): domain Bacteria; phylum Desulfobacterota; class Desulfobacteria; order Desulfobacterales; family JAFDCJ01; genus JAFDCJ01. The sequence goes on from JASFFJ010000043.1 coordinate 5,796, forward strand.
TACGCCGGTGAGACAGTGGTTGCTTTCATCGATCTGGCAGATTATATTAGCAGTTCCGGTGAATTTCCCTCACCATAAGATCCTTTACTCAGGCTGCTGTTGTTAAAATCCTTTTTAACCTTTGCGCCACGATCTGTGCTTCGTCCTCATCCAGAAAATAGGTATCGATGATCCGCCAGGCTTTATTGGTGTAATAATTTTCGTAATGCCTCTCCTTTAACAAAACCGGCGGATCTTCGGATGCCATAACCTGGTCGAGCATTTCGGCGGTCAAACCAACGTTGATAGGATCCCATTGAATCAGCACTCGCGGAACACGTGGCACGACAGGGTGTTCATGAAAGGTCTCATCATTGGGAATAATTTTCACGTCGACATGGGCGATGTCTTCAAGCATTTTTAGGAGATAGCGGGCTGTCGCCATCTGCTGTTCATACAGGGCATCACTCTCGTGAATGAAAATTTCAAGGGCGGTGATCAAACCGACGATCTGCTCCTTGCCGACCTTGAAACCTCTGGCCCATCCTTCGTTGGGGTATGTGTGATTGCGCACCGATGCAATGATTTCAGCACCGCGACCGCACCCAAGCATCATACCGCTGCTGGCCGGCGCTCTAAGGCCTTTGCCGCCGCTAAAGATTACAATGTCCGCTCCCATATCCGTAAACTTGCGCAAATTGGCAACTGGAGGAAGCAGGGCAGCGGCGTCAACAACGATCGGTATGTCAAACTTTCGCCCAATTTCTATGACTTCAGACAGCGGTATTTGCCCACGGGGCGAGGTGTTGTAGGAAAGCGTGTAGGACAAACAACAGGTCTTCTCGTTGATCATGCTTTCGAGCTCCCGATTAAACGACTTCAAGATGCCAGCTTGTCCGTATTCAATCAACTTTGCCCCGGCAGCCGTCCACTGCGGAGCATAGGCCTGATAGTGGCCCCTGGGGAAAACGACTTCATTTGGTATCCCTTCCGTAGCAGGCAATTTCATCCATCTAGCAAAATCATTACCGGCCATACAGCCGGCCACCGCCAGGGTAATGGCCGCCCCGGCACCGGATGTTATGTGGGCATCCTCCACCTGACATAGGGCCGCAATCCGTTCATCGGCCTTTTGATACAGTTCGTGCATATCCACAAAAGTTCCGGATACATCATTCATTGCCTGTAAAACCCGCTCATCGATTCGCGAACTGCCAATAGCAGAGGTCCAATTCCGGGCGTTGATCCACGAACGGACACCAAGCCGATCCAATGTTTTGCTTCTGTATCTGTAATTCATTGTCGTACGAAAAAAGCAGGTGATTGAAGTACGTTTTTTTAACCCGCAACTCACCACCTGATATCAGAGTAAAGAAACAAACGACAGAAGATTGAAGTCGGAAAGATTAGAAGACTGACGTATAGCTTTATTTCACTCAATTGACTTATTCAATCCTCTCAACTGAATCAACCATATATATACCCGCAACGCCTTTAATCCTCCTATCTTCCGTTTTGCAACGTTTTACTCTATGCGCTATGCCCCATGCTCTATGCCCCTTTTTTCCCGCAACCCGTATCCCGCAACCCGCAACACGTATCACGTAACTCGAAACTCGTATTCTGCTTTCTGCATTCTTCTTCACCCCAGTCCCTTATTCTTCAACATCTCATCCAGACCCGGTCGGGTCGTCACACCAGCTTCAATTTCCACCAGTCTTTTTTCTTCTCTGACGATCACCGCTTTAACCTTATCGACAATACCTGCGGCATGCTCCTGTGGGACCACAACAACACCGTCATCATCGGCCACAATAATATCACCAGGAGCTACCATTTGTCCCCCGCATTGGATCGGATAATTGATTTCGCCCGGACCTTCTTTCATGGGGCCGTTGGGATGGATGCCGGCCGCATAGATTGGAAACCCGGATTTTCTGATCTCCGCCGCATCTCGCACGCAACCGTCCACGATCATGCCTGCCAGCCCCAGCTTAATCGCCGTCGACACCATCAGAAATCCCAGCAACGCCCAGGAGTGATCGCCACCGCCATCGATGACCATTACGTCACCGGGTTTTACCAGGGTCAGCGCCTTGTGAATCATCAAATTGTCTATGGGCGGAACCTTAACCGTCAAGGCGGGTCCCACCAGCTTCATCCCGTGGGACAGCCCTTTGATCCGCGAATCCATCGCAGCCGTCCTCCCCAGACAATCCCCGACATTGCCGGTCAGACATCCGGTCTGATTCATAAGTCCCTTATAGGCATCAATCAGATGTGACCCAGGTCGCTTGAAATCACTTCTATACCGAAATCCCGGTTTTCCAATTTCTTCAATACCCATTTTGTTTTTCTCCCAAATATCGACAGAACACCGCATGAATCCAGTATCAAGCATCCAGTATCCAGCATCTTAGTCGATTTATGAACTACCTATTTCAAAATTCAATTATACTTCATACTGGATGTACGTGACTAGAATAGTGACGATCCTTCCTCCTTGAAGCGACCGATGATAATCAGAAGCGGTACAATCGCAGACACAATCAGGATGGAAGCGAATGCCGACGCCATCCCCATGTCGTCGGAGAGAATGCCCTGGAACATCTCCACCGTCATCGTCGACCAGCCGGGGGTTTGCAAGACGATCGTGGAACTTAACTCAGAAATGGTCGTCACCCAGGTCAAAATAGCCCCGGCAATAATGCCACCGGCCATCAGCCGGATTGTAATCTTAAAAAACGTCTTCATGGGATTGACGCCCAATGAAATACTGGCCTCTTCCATCGAAGGATCCAGCTGGTAAAGAATCGATGAGCTGGAACGGGCGATAAACGGCATTTTTCGGATGACGTAAGACAGCGCCAGAATCATCCAGGTACCGGTCAACACGAGAAATCCGGTATTGAACATCACGATCAGGGCGATGCCCAATACAGTGCCGGCGATGGTAAACGGCAGCATAATGGCAAAATCGAGCCCATCGCCGATAATGGATCGGCGACGGGTGAGGATGTAGCCGGCCGGCACCCCGATCACAACGGATGCCATGGTCGCCACGGTTGCCAGAAAATAGCTGTTGAAAATCGGCCGGGCCATGTGGCTAAAGGCATAGCTGTAATTCTGCAAACTGAAATTGGGATGAATCACCGGTCCCCGCATTTCCATAAATGAAATGATCAACGCGACAAAAAAGGGAATCAGCGGTACCGTCACCACCGCAAAGCAGTATCCGGTAGCAAGGCGGCGAGCCCTACCCCGCAGTTCTTTGATTTGGGGTCGTCCTTTGGCACTCTGAATGAAATTGCGCTTGCGCAGATAATACCGCTGGGCCAACAGGGACGTCATGGTTACCATGATAAGCACGACACTGAGCGCGTAAGCCATCCCCGGGTGCTGACCGATGTCGGAGGTAAATTCCATATAGGCCTGGACCGCCAGAAAAGGTTTTTGCTCACCGATGACCATGGGAACGCCGAAATTTTCAACAGCCGTCATGAAAACCAGCAGGGTTCCGGAAAGTATGCCGGGCAACACCAGCGGCATCGATACCTTGACAAAGGTTATAACCGGTCCGGTTCCAAGACTGCGACCGGCCTCCTCGAGACTTTCGTCAACCGAGTTGAATCCGGACAGCGTCATCAGGAAAACATAGGGGTAAAACTGCAAGGTGAATACCATGATCACGCCGGCATAACCGTAGATCGACTGAAAGGGTATACCCAGGGATTGGAACAGGCCGGTGGCGATTCCCGCCCGGCCCAGCAGGATAATCCAGGCAAATGCGCTGATAAAACTGGGCAGCATGAGGGGGATGGTGCTCAACGCAATAATATACGGTTTTCCCCTGATATTCCAGCGGGAGACCATGAAGGCCAGCGGCACCGCCAAAACAATCGTCAGGGCGGAGGCGGCCAGGCTGACGCCGATGCTGTTGGCAAGGCTCTTCCAGTAGGTTCGATATTTAATGAAAGATAGAAAATTTTCAATGGTCCAGGCGCCACCTTCCTGGGTCTGCAAGCTTCCGAGCAATACCCTGCTGACCGGAACCACCAAAAAATAAATGACCGCAATAAAAATCAGCAGGGCGGTCAGGTTCCAGAAATAGTTTTTGCTCTGGAAAATATTTTTCACTGAGACGGACCCTTTCGGAAGATTTTGGCGCGCTCCATCGGATAAGACAACTTTACGCGCTGACCGACGTTCTTGATTTTTTCCGGCTCGGCATCGTAGCTGATGACCAGCAGGGCAACACCCCCGGATAAACCGACTTCATACTTAATCATACTGCCCAAATATTCAAAACGGACGATTTTGCCTTCCATTGACCAGTGACCGTCGGAAATAGGTTCATCAATACCGCGGATGGTAATGGCTTCGGGGCGGATGGCCAATTGAAGTTTTGCCCCTTGCGCCAGACCGTCGGATTGGGTCAGGCCGAAGGAGACTTGCCCGCTCCTGGCAACAAGCATACCGGAGTCGTCGGCCATCACCTTGCAGTCGATCATATTGGTGGTGCCGATAAACTCGGCCACAAATGTATCTTGCGGTCGAACATATATTTCCCAGGGTTTACCGACCTGGCGCACAAGACCGTGCTCCATGACCGCTATCCGGTCGGAGATCGACAGGGCCTCCTCCTGGTCGTGGGTCACATAAAGGGTGGTAATCCCCATTGTTTGCTGGAGCATACGGATCTCGCCGCGCATCTCGACCCGCAGTTTGGCATCCAGGTTGCTCAGCGGTTCGTCCATCAGGAGAACCTCGGGTTCGATAACAAGGGCGCGGGCAATGGCGACCCGCTGCAGTTGGCCACCGGATAATTGATTCGGCAGGCGGTTTTCAAGTCCTTCGAGTTGAACCAGGGATATCGCCTGGCGGGCCCGTTCTTCTTGTTTCCCGACAGGGACCTTGCGGGCTTTGAGTCCGTATTTGACATTGTCCTGAACCGACAGGTGAGGAAAAACCGCGTAGTTCTGGAATACCATGCCCACCCCGCGTTTGTGGGTCGGAATTCCATCAACCCGTCGCTCGCCGAAATGAATCTGACCTTCTTCCGGGTCCAGAAAACCGGCGATGCAACGCAGCAAGGTGGTTTTACCGCAGCCGCTGGGACCAAGCAAGGTAAAGAATTCCCCTTTTTCGATCTCCAGGTTAATATTGTTGGCTGCTACCAGATCCCCGAAGCGTTTGATAACATTCCTGATGGAAATTCCAGGCATGTAAGATAACTCCCGTTACTGTATTAGGGTGAATGGAGTATTGGAATAATGGAGTATTGGAAAAATGAAAACCCAACACCGATCTTCTGCAATCTTAAACAGAAGCCATCAAGCTTCTCAGATGAATAAAGTTCACGAGCGATAGACCATCACTCCAGTACTCTCTCCGATCCGTAGGCTCTACGAGCCGGAGGCCAATACTCAATCCCTCCTTGAACCTGCTACAGGCAAAGCCGATTATCTCTGACCCCCGGCGGCGGGATCTATGTACGACTGGCCCAAAGGAACAGGTTTCCAACGATGGAATAAAAAGGTAATTTTAATAATGCCAGTAGTTCTTGTAAATATAGTCTCTGGCTTCTGACAAACGGAGGGGGAGATATTGCACCTCTCCCCCTAGTACTCTTATTCATCGAACGGATTATTTAACACGCAGCAGAATATCTTTTACTTTTTTCAAGGCCTCGGGTCTTTCTTTTGTCCAACGGACCTGATCATAATCTTTAATTTGATTGACCTCGGATAAAGGAACCATCCCCGGTACTAACTCATTAAAATCAATATCCGGACGCGCCGGCCGGCGCATGAATTCAGCAACAATCTTTTTACGTGCTTCCAGGCTGGAAGCCCAATCCATAAATTTTTTAGCGTTTTCCAAATTTTGGCAGTCTTTAATAATGGCGGCACCTTCGGTGTACGCCACGGTTCCGTCGGCAGGATAAACGACCTCAACCGCTGCACCCCCTTTTTTATATCGATATCCGGCATACTCCATGGTGATGCCGGATGGAAACTCACCGGATGCAACCCCTTTATACACCAGGGAAGATTGCTGGGTAATCTTGGCGTGTTTCAGCAAGGTCTCAACTTTCTGCCAGGCCGCATCACCGCCGCCCCAGAGGTCAAGCATCGCCGTCAATTGGGTGTAGGCGGAACCGGAGTTGTTCGGATTGCAAAAAGCCACCCGATCCTGCCATTTGGGATCCAGAAAATCCCCCCACTTCTGGGGGGCTTCGGCAGCCGTAACCTGCGAGGTATTGTAGATAAAAACCATGACATGCACCATCTGACCGGTCCACAGTCCATTGGGATCCTTAAATTCAGCAGGATAGACGTCGTAATCTTTTATTTTATAGGCCTGCCAGAGATCCAGGTTGCCGTTTAACAGGATTTTAGAAAGACCCAGGGCAACGTCACCCAGGGGCCGTTCCTTTTCAGCTCGGATACGTTTTAACGTTATGCCGGAACCCGCCCGAACCATTTCACATTGAATTCCGGTGGCGTTTTCAAATTCGGCTGCCATCATGTCGTTTTGGGCCTGCTGGTTGGTACTGTAAACCACCACTTTGCCTTCCGCAAAAACCCCTGGAATCATCATGCAGGTTGCCAAAATCGCGAGTACCAAGAAATAAGCGTGTCGTTTCATTTTTCCCCCTTTTTTTTAAAATCGACGGTTAATAATGGATAAGAACCCTCCTAACTCCCTTGATAAGCCACCGGCGCTGCCGGTGATAATTGAAAAGGTTCTGCCGTTGCCGGGTGATACAGCGACTTGATCTAAATCTGAACAATAACGGCGGCATATCAAGGGAGTTAATCAAAATTTATCCGAACATACATACAATCACCTCAATCTGGCTGTCAACATAAACTTTAGACCACTGCTATTCGGTCCGGCGGTGTTATAACCGTGTTCCTGAACTCGCATACCGTCGTTGATGAGTATATCAATGGTTTTTTTTGAAACCTCGGCAAATTTGTCGGCCATGATTAATACGCTGGGTTTATTCACATTTGTTTTCTTTGAAGCCCTGTTCATTTTCAATTATCAGTTGACAGAAAAATTGAGCCACTTGTATATATAGCCAACGCGATAGGTTCCTGGTTCAGGGTTCAAGGTTCAATGGTTTTAAGATGCATCCTTTAACCCTTTAACCGGGAACCCTTGAACTTTGAACCGCTCAACCCAGTCAGAATAAGGTTTTTCGCCCGACCTCAAATGGCCGGGATAACCGATTTTGACATTGGCCGGAGTAGCTCTCATGCCCTATCCCTTAGGAATGCAGGAATCAATAAAAATTGTGGAATCCACCAGGCCATCCCGCTTAAATCAGGAGTTCAATCGGTTGCAACTATCTGATAAGACTCGGCTTTTAGAAGATTATCATCCTGATTATCGGACCGGCAGCAAAGCACCCATTCCCTTGGGACCGAACAGCGATGAGCTGGTGCCGGTTGAATTGGTGGAATTATTAACATCCCCCAGCAGATTGAACCCGGCTGAGATCAACCTGGCAAAAATAGATTATCGAACCGATGTTTTGATCATTGGCGGCGGTGGCGGCGGTGCTACGGCCGCACTGATCGCAACCGATAATGGCGCAAAGGTCCTGCTGGCGACAAAATTGCGACTGGGCGATTCCAATACCATCATGGCAGAAGGCGGCATCGGGGCGGCGACCATGCCGGAGGATTCACCGGTTATCCACTGGATCGATACCATGATGGGCGGTAGGTATCAAAACAAGCCGGATCTGGTCGAAGCCCTGGTTACCGATGCGCCGTTTATTGTGAGCTGGTTGACAGATCTGGGGGTAAACTTCGACCGCAATTCGGACGGCAGCTTTGAAACCCACATGCCGGGTGGACACTCCCGCAAAAGATCGCATTCGGTTAAGGATCTAACGGGACTTGAAATCATGCGGGTTTTGGGTGACGAAATTCGCAATCGGGAAATCGACGTTCTAGAATTCAGTCCTGCCATCGAACTAATTTTAGATCATAATGGACAATGTGCCGGTGCGGTTCTGTTGAATCTGGACACCGGCCAGCACATCGTGGTGGAATCCAAGTCAACCATCGTCTGCACCGGCGGAATGGGCCGCCTGCATCCCAACGGCTTTCCCACCTCCAATCATTATGGTGCCACTGCCGATGGCATTGTGATGGCCTATCGCGCCGGGGCAAAGCTGCTACATCCCGGTTTTGTCCAATATCATCCGACCGGTACCGCCTGGCCGGAACAAATGCTCGGACTTCTCATTTCAGAGGCCTTAAGAGCTCAAAATGGTCAATTGGTCAACAACAACGGCGAGATGTTTGTCTATCGATTGGAGACAAGGGATGCCGTTGCCTCGGCCATTATCAGAGAGTGCAGTGATCGCGGTAAGGGTGTATTGACTCCCACCGGCATGACGGGCGTCTGGCTCGATACGCCCTTAATTGACATGATCTGCGGTCCAGGGACCTTTTTGCGCCGGTTCGCCGGAATCCATGGGCGCTTTAAAAAATACGATATCGATCCCATCCAGGAGCCGATTTTAATCTACCCGACCCAGCATTATCAAAACGGTGGGGTTGAAATCAGTGCCGGCGGTGAAACCAATATCCCCAATCTTTACATGGCCGGAGAAGTCACCGGCGGCATCCACGGCCATAATCGACTGGGATCAAATTCGCTCCAGGACATATTTGTATTTGGCCGCCGGGCAGGCCGCCAGGCGGCTGAAAAAAGTCGGCAGGTCAACATCGGAGCGTTGTCGCTAAAGCATATAGAAACCTACAATACCCAGTTAAAGGAAAGACATCTGGCGACAGGTAAAGTGTCACCCTTGATTCTTCCGGAATACCGGTTTGAAAAGGCCCTGACAAAGATACAACACTTATAAATCAGCGACCACCAGCAGAGCAGGGAGTATGAGAAAGGCATATGGAAGGGGCCGGGGCTACGCTCTGCTGGTGATCGCTGATTTATAAAAAGAATTTTGGTTTCATGTTATGTTTCTTCTGTTAGCGTGCACCATCAAAACTTTTGATAAAATTACTCTTCGAACGCTTTTATATGATCTACCTTTGTTGATAAACAGTTGCGTTGCCTGTAAATCTGAGTGAGTCGAAAAAAATGAGCCAAAATTCATTTGATTAACTCCCTTGATAAGCCATCGGCATTGTTCAGATTTAGATCAATTAGCCTTGATCACCCGGCAACGGCAGAACCTTTTCAATTCTCATCCCGATAGGACGGGATGGCTTATCAAGGAAGTTAGAAAGATCAAGCATGCAAAACGATATCATAACGCCAATACCCGTCAATGTGATGGGTAAGATCTACGAGGTGCCCCAGGGACTGACAATCATGAAAGCCCTGGAATATTCGGGCTACCGTCTGACACGCGGGTGCGGTTGCCGCGGCGGTGTCTGTGGCGCTTGTGCGACGATTTACCGGAAAAAGGGAGACTATCGCCTTCAGGTTGGACTGGCCTGTCAGACCGTCGTGGAGCCGGATATATATGTTCTCCAGCTGCCGTTTTTCCCTGCCAACAAGGCCCTTTATGATATTGGCCGGGCCGTTCCCGATGCTCAGAATATTCGCAAACTTTACCCGGAACTGCTGCGATGCATGGGATGCAATACCTGCACAAAGTCATGCCCGATGGAGTTGGAAGTCATGAATTTTATATCCGCTGCCATCGCCGGCGATTATCACCGGGTTGTTGAACTATCAATAGAATGTGTGGCCTGCGGATTGTGCGCGGCACGTTGCCCGGCGGAATTGGCGCCATTTAACATTGCTCTGCTGATCCGTCGAATGGTTGGCCGACATCTGATCCAGCCGTCCGCACAACTGGCCGAACGATTGGCAGAAATCAAATCGGGAGAATATCAGAAAGAGCTTGATGAGTTAAAGAACACCGAAAAGAGCGAGATCGAAAAGCGATACCAGAAGTTGCAGGCCAGCAAGGGGGCTTCTGTGTGAGGTTATAGCCGCAATAATACAAGGGAGAATCTGAAATGGCAACTAAACCATCCATTATCGTGGTCAGCGCTCATGCGGCCGATTTCATCTGGCGTGCCGGCGGTGCAATTGCGCTGTATGCAGATCGAGGCTATCGGGTACGCGTCATCTGCCTTTCCTACGGCGAACGAGGAGAATCTGCCCGGCTGTGGAAGCAAACAGACATGTCCGTTGAAAAAGTAAAAGAAATCAGAAGAGATGAAGCCAGTCGCGCTGCTGAAATTTTAGGGGCTGATATCACCTTTCTGGATGCCGGGGACTATCCCCTGAATCCAACGGAAGAGCTCATGGATTCTCTGGTTAATGAATTTCGTGAGTACCAGCCTGAATTGGTATTGACCCATGCCTTGAAAGACCCCTACAATTTTGATCATCCAATGGCAGCTGAAATCACACTGAAAAGCAGGGTATATGCGCAAGCCCGCGGCTACCCGGCACACGGTGAGATCATCGGAGCGCCCCCGGTGTTTCTGTTTGAACCGCATCAGCCCGAGCAATGCGAATTTAAGGTTCAGGTGCTGCTTGATATTACCCCCGTGTTTGAGCGCAAGCGACAGGCCATGGAAGTTATGGCCGCCCAGGTACATTTGATAAAATACTATGTGGACCTGGCACGCCGGCGCGGTGTGCAGGCCAAACGCAACTCGGGCAAAGTCGGTGCCAAAGAAGAGGTCTTTGCAGAAGCGTATCAACGGATCTATCCCCAGGTGGTGACGGAACTCACGTAAAGGAGCACCTATATGAACGGCGCCAACCAGCCGAAACATCCGCTAACCGATTATGTATTGGATGAAATCATATGTCCTGTCGCTCGCATGCGGCTGCTATCCGAGGGAATGAACGATAATAACCGCCTGCTTGCATACGAAGCAGTGATTGGGGACAAGGCTTGTATTTCCTGCGGCAACTGCGTGGATGCCTGTCCTGTCGTAACCGAAAACCACGGTTTCATATACCTGCCCAACCAGCGAACATCAATGGCCCTGGAACATATGGTTGGTTTGGAGTGCCGCCGATGTTACCGCTGCATACAGTCCTGCCCGCAAGTCGACAAACCAATCAAAGAGTATGCCGCCAGCTTCAGAAGAAGCGAAAAAATCATTCATCTGCTGACGGCGATATCAATTGTTCTGTTAGCACTCAGCGGTATTGCCCTGGCCCACTACCGGGACTTTCTGCCGCCTTTTGAGACATTCGTGCTCGACGTCATCCATCGCGTCATCGGGGTGATTTTGGCGAGTTTACCTGTTCTTTATTTTATCCTCGACAGAAAACATCTTGTGCGTTGGTTAAAAAAGGTATTTGTCTGGAAGAAAGTTGACTGGTTCTGGACCAAGATGCTCCTTCTTCATATCAAAGATCATCGTAAAAATCCCATGCCCTACAGGGGTGAATTTAACACCGGCCAAAAAGCCTGGTATGTATTTATCTCCCTGATGATACCCGTAATGACCGTGACAGGGATCATCCTGTTGTTGGGATTTAGATCAGACCACACATCTTTTTATGCAAATATCAAATGGCTGCACGTAGCATTTGCGTTCATAACAGATATATTTATACTCATCCACGTCTATTTGAAATATCTAAGAAATTGGGGATTAAAAATTTATGCCATCGTAAAATCATACAAAGATAGAAGACATTTGAACTACTATCTGCCTTAAATCATGTTCAAATTTCAGGGCTCCTGATCCCAATTGGAAAAACTTATCGGAAAGCCCTGATATCTAAAGAACCCACAAAATTTGTAGTAAGAATATGCGTAAATTCAGATTTTACGACACATCAGTAGTTCTGAATTTTTATTGACCTTATTCGCTAAATGAGCGAAAAAAGTTCAAATAGGAGGATTTTCGAAATGAAGTATTTTCTGGATTCCGGTAAAATCGATGAGATCCGTTACGCCTACGACAATTACAAGATTGACGGCGTTACCACCAATCCCAAGCACATCATGGATTCCGGTAAACCGTTTTTAACGGTCATCAATGAACTGGCAGAAGAATTCCAGGGCAAGGAATTCCCCATCTCGGTGGAAATAAATCCCCATTTGACCAAAGCCGAAGATATGATTCGAGCGGCCAAAGAGCTGTCACCCATCTCGGATAACTTCGTCATCAAAGTGCCGTGCAACGAACAGGGATTAACTGCCGCCAAAAAACTAGAAGAACAGCAGGTACGAACCAACGTCACCCTGGTATTCACCGCGTCACAAGCCCTGCAGGCCGGACGTATCGGTGCCAAATACGTCTCACCCTTTGTCGGATGGCAGGAAACCGCCGGTGTCGACTGCACTCAATTTATGCAAGACATTCTGGATTCCTTTGCCAATTTTGGTTTTGAAACCGAAATCATCGCCGCCGCCATCCGCAACGGCAATCAGATTGCCACCTACGCCGCCATGGGCGCTCATATCGCCACGGCCGGCCTAGCGGTCTACAAAGACAGTTTTGAACACCCGTTTACCGACAAGGGGCTCAAGATCTTCGGCGACGCTTGGGACAAAACTGAAGGGAATTGACGTTGGTTGCCGTTGAAATCATGCGGGTTTGTTATTGGGTTTTAATGATGGCCCTATGATGTTGTTGGCTGGGAGGCTATAAAGGCGGAATGCTGGGATGCTAAGAGAGTGTGGAACTTTTCAGTTTCCAAGCTTTCCAGCCTTTCAGCTTCAAGCCTACTAAACGAATAACTCCCAATTTATCTTTAACGCAATTGGAGTAAAAAATACTTGGAAAGAGGAGCTGTCTCGAATGGCGGGGGTTAGCTTGCGGAAGATCGTTAAGCGTTTCGGGGCCAATGAAGTCGTGCATGGTATTGACCTTGAAATCGAGCATGATGAATTTATCGTGCTGGTCGGCCCTTCGGGATGCGGCAAAAGTACCATATTGCGCATGATCGCCGGCTTGGAAGATATTACCGCCGGAGAAATCGCCATCGACGGCCGGGTCATCAATGAATTCGCTCCTAAGGACCGCGATATCGCGATGGTTTTTCAGGATTACGCGCTCTACCCCCATTTGGACGTCTTTCGCAACATGTCCTTCGGACTGGAGATGAAAAAATTACCGGCGGCTGAAATAAAAAAGAGGGTTCATCACGCAGCTGAAATTTTAAGTATTTCTGAGCTGCTCGACCGCAAGCCGAAGCAGTTATCCGGTGGTCAACGCCAGCGCGTGGCCATGGGACGCGCCATTGTACGAAATCCAAACGTATTTCTTTTCGATGAACCGTTGTCAAATCTAGACGCCAAACTGCGTACCCAGATGCGCACGGAAATAAAAAAGCTGCACCGTACGGTCGCCACCACCATCATTTATGTGACCCACGATCAGGTCGAAGCCATGACGTTGGCCGATCGCATCGTGGTGCTGCGCAATGGCCACATCGAACAGGTTGGAAAACCAGAGGAAGTCTACAATCAGCCGCGAACTATTTTTGTAGCAGGATTCATCGGCGCCCCGACCATGAATTTCATACCATCGCGCCTGATTCGCAAGGACCATCGGCTGGGGTTGGAACTAGAAAATGGTGTTTTGCTGTTTATTCCCGACGACCGCACCGATCGCTACCTGCCTTACTGTGACCGAGATGTCATCTTCGGTTTGCGACCCAACTTGTTCAGCCTGACTGAAGGACCATCCACCGATCCGTGCGAAAATAGCATTTCTTCAAAAGCAAACGTCATTGAACCACTGGGGTCGGAAACTCTGTTTTTCTTTAATCTGGGCCACACGGAGTGGGTCGCCAGCTTACCGCCGCTTCAGGATTTCAAGGCCGGAGATCGCCTTACATTGAAAATTGATATGGATAAGATGCATCTGTTCGATCCTTCAACAGAGGAAATGATATAGCGCGGCCTTAACACCGCTCAATTCCGGCAATAAACCACCGACTCCAGTGGTGAACCCGGAGAGAAACAGAGAAGTCATGGAAAATACGAAATTCGAATCTCGAAATTCGAAACAAATCTTAAAATCTAATGTTCAGATGCTTCAAACGGTGATAATAAGAGAACAAAGCCAGTTAATAATAGCCGATTAAAATATTTCTTTGTAACGGTCAATAGTCTAACGGCTTTAGGTTTTAGTCATTGGTATTTTTGCCTGCCCCGTTAAATGCGAAGCCTTTTTAACTGGGGTCATTCGAATTTGTTTCGTGCTTCGTGATTCGGATTTCGGATTTAAGTGATCGCGGTAATCTTTTACGCCCCTTTCAGGGGCTTCCTGAGGTCTTCTGTACTACGGGAGGAACGTTCACTGATCATGGGAACTGTTTGATGAATCCACTGAAGGTGAAAAAAGAAAATTTAGGCGTGAATTCACCCATACCCTTGGAAGTCTTAAAAGACGATCCTGCCGTCATTCAACACTTTGCCGATGATTTAATGGATGAATACCAGGCAGCAAAGAATGCCGGTCGACAAAAGGTGGTGTTCATCATTCCGGTGGGACCGGTGGGACAGTACGATATCTGGGCCGAACGATGCAATTCCGAGGGCGTCGGGCTGAACGACCTGGTGCTGATCAACATGGATGAGTACCTAACGGAGGACAGCCAGAGTTTCATTCCCTTAACGGATCCTTTAAGTTTTCGCAAACATATGCAGACGCATTTTTTCTCCAGGCTTGCACCGGCGCTTGC
>JASFFJ010000044.1:0-20368 GCA_050124355.1 Desulfobacterales bacterium
TTGCCCAGCTCTGCGATATTCTGCGTGACAGTTTGGCGCGATCGACGAAAGAAACTTCCGAATATCGCAAACACCTTGAGGAGCTCTCTTTCAGCAATCTGTCGGAAGTGGCAGACTACCTTGATGAAGAGGGCCGTGCGATCCTGATGCTTTGGGACGGGTTTGATAAGCCTTTGGGACAAGGAAAGCTGTCGGGGCACCTGTGGGACCAGATGCGGACGGTCTTTTACGGCAAAAAACACAAGATCATCACAGCGTCCCGAAAACCACTGAGTGAATTAATCCGCAGTCAGGATGCTATCACCAGCCCATTTTGGAATATCTTCGACATGAGTCCGGTACGCATTGATGCCTTCGACCAGGAGGACCGGGAGGCGATCATCGGGCTACTATCGGCGCACAGTTTCCAGCCAGGGGCAAAAACAGAACTGATCAACTGGTCTGCAGGATTCCCGCCGCTATTTCTCGGCGTTTTAAATCAGATTGTTGACGACATTCCGAATGGTCAGGTCGACAACGAGGCCGTCAACCGGGCGGCGCGAAAAACACTCGCGCATTTTTCAGATGTGATCGGTGCCGTGTGGCAGGATTGCCCTGCCGGTGCAAAGGATCTATACGTTCACCTTGTTGAGCGCGGTGAGGATCAATTCGCAGAAGCGGGAAGAGATGAACGAAACTGCCTGCTCGAGAAGGCCTTCGCTCGGCAGGTGGGCAACAAGCTGACGGCTTCGTGCCGCATGCTTCAGGAGCACGTTCAGGGCACAGGTATGGATTCAGGAAGCATGGCACGACTTTTCGGGTCATGGGAGGACTACCGAATCAACATTCGCAACCTGCTTGAGCGTCGTCTGGCACATATCTCCCGCTTCGATGAACGCTTGTGTCGTCTTGTTGAAAGGGCCATTGATGATGTCCCTGATTATCCTGACGATTGCCTTAATAACTTAACGGGAATCAGAGATTGTGTGCTGAATTTGATCTGGCACCGCGAATTCGGTGTGGGTATGTCAGTGCCACGGGAAGTTGTCACTTACTGGACGACTGGCCCTCGTACCGGGAACAGAGTGATTCAGCAGATGATGCAAACCAATTGCTGGGATGTTCCGACGGACCCGTTAAACCAGATTCGTCTTTTGGGGTTGCTTACCGGAAGCAGCCGGAACTTCGATGCCAAAGCAAAGGCAACCTCAAAAGATACCTACGTCCTGATAGATGCGATCCACAATTTTCGGAATCGTGCCCAACATCCTGACGGCCAGGCGATACATCTCGGCGTAGCCGTGGCTGCGATCATGACCTGTTTGGAGCTGCTAGCGTGCCTCGAGAGGGAATTGCGTTGATGTGGCGCCATTACACATGAGCACAGTTTAAAGAACTTATTAAAGACCAGGGCAGACTCGAGTCGGAGTCACGGCAGGGTCGCAGCCGGAGTGACAGCCAGAGTCGGAACGCAGAAACTACTATTCTTTTTTTCCAATATATTAACGCGAAAGATTTCGGTATTGGATCAAGCCAGCTGGGAAAACCCAATCTTGCTGAAGCTGCCTATAAATTTTCCTACAAAATGTCGATATGCAGGTTTACTCTTCCGTTAGAAAAAGTTGCCGAGCCCTTCTTTGTATCAGGTTGTAAGATTTGAATCCATTTTATCTTTCCCAAGATCATTATAAAAGAAGAAATATTATTATTTAATAAGTTATTTTATTGTTGTTTTAGAGTATTTTTTATCTCACCTCAGAAAAACGCTTTCATAACATCTCTAAATAAAATATAAGTTACTAAAAATATTGTTTTTATATCTTTAATGTTCTTTTGTGTCATGAAAATCAAATCACTTGGAAATTTGGCATTTATCTTGCTCTAATAAATTAAAACATTTTATTAAACTTTGAAATAAAGGCTGGAAAATCGACAAGAAAGAAACCGATATGCTGAACAACAACCTTCCAATCCACATCATCGCCGACGATCGCGAATGTAAAAGCGAAGTGATACAGTCCCTGTTGCAGATTGAAGATGTTGATGTCAGCATCGAGCGGCTCACCATGGGCGATTATCAGATTGACAACCGGCTGCTTGTCGAAAGAAAGACCTTAAAAGACTTTGCGATATCGATCATTGACGGCAGGCTTTTTAAGCAAATGATACGCCTGGCAAATTCCAAGTCCAAGAGTGTCTTGATTCTCGAAGGCACGGCCGGCGACATTGCCGACCTTGGCATTACCAGAGAGGCCCTGCAGGGGGCCTTGATAACCGTTTCCCTGATATTGGGCATACCGGTTCTGCGGTCAAAAGATCCTTATGAAACTGTCAAATTAATTGTCTTTACGGCGCGCCAGATAGAATCAATGGCCAGGGGCGGTGTGCAAAGGCAGGGCTATCAACCCAAAAACAAACGGAAAAGACAGCTTTTCATCTTACAGGGATTACCAGGCGTCGGTCCGGAAAGGGCCGAGCGGCTTCTTGCCAGATTTGGCAGTGTGGAGGCCGTCATTTCTGCCAGCAATGGCCAATTGCAATCCGTCGACGGGATCGGGAAAAGCATTGCTGACAAAATTAGATGGGTAGTCAGCGAACGGGGATCAAACAACACTCCCGGGCCAAACGGTCTGGAGCCAAGTCCGACCGAATCAGTATTTCTCGAGACGCAAATTAAACCAAGCAACACCAAACAGGAGCTTTCAGTATGAATCAACCGGACGGTTTCATCGATCCCCACGGCGGGTTTCGCAACCTCAAGTCGTATCAGATGTCGAAAATCGTATATGATGCGACCGCAATATTTTGTGACCGCTGGATCGGCCGCCGCTCCCGCACTCATGATCAAATGGTACAGGCCGCCCGTAGCGGCAAGCAGAATATTGCCGAGGGCAGCATGGCCTCCGGCACATCCAAAAAGTTCGAACTGAAACTGGTCGGGGTGGCCCGCGCCAGTCTGGAAGAGCTGTTGCTCGACTATCAGGATTTTTTGCGGCAGCGCAAGCTGCCGCTCTGGGGGAAAGAAAATCCTAAGGCTCAGAAAATCAGAAAGCTAGCCTTTAAAAAGAATAGGTCCTATAAGACCTATAGGACCTATATTGAAAACTGCCCCGAGACTGCCGCCAACACATTGATCTGCCTGATCCATCAGACAAATTTCTTGCTGGACCAACAATTGCGGAACCTGGAGAAGCAGTTTTTGGAGCAGGGCGGTTTCACAGAGAAACTGTATCGAGCGCGACAGAGCGCGAAAAGGCGATATCGCTAGAAAGGACACATCATGTTAATAAAACTGTTAGAAAAACATTTCGGCTTCAATTCATTTCTAAAGGGACAGGAAAACGTCATCCATAAAGTTGTGGAGGGTCAATCTGCAGCGGCCATCTTTCCCACCGGTGCCGGCAAATCTCTTTGTTATCAGTTGCCGGCATTGGTGTTGCCCGGCATGACCCTGGTGGTGTCTCCCCTGTTGTCTCTGATGAAAGACCAACTGGACTTTTTGCAGGACAACCATATCCCCGCTGCCCGCCTTGATTCTACCCTTTCAAAAAGTGAGTATAACGCAATTCTGGAGAGCGCTAAGAAGGGTAAATTGAAAATTCTGATGATTGCGGTCGAACGCTTTAAAAATGAACGATTTCGGTCTCATTTGCAAAAAATGAATTCCTCTTTGCTGGTGGTCGACGAAGCGCACTGCATCTCCGAGTGGGGGCACAACTTTCGACCTGAATATCTCAAGTTACCGGCCTATCAGAAGGAATTCGATATAAAGCAAGCGTTGCTGCTGACCGCGACGGCAACCACCCAGGTCAGGGACGACATGTGTGCCAAATTTCATATTCACAAAAACAATGTGTTTGTCACCGGATTCTATCGCGACAATCTATTTTTACAGATTACGCCAACGGAGAATTCTGAAAAAAAGCAACGGCTGCTTGAAACAATCCAAAAAGCTCAACAAGCCCCGACCATTGTCTATGTCACCCTGCAGAAAACGGCCGAAGACGTCGCAACATTTCTATGTGCAAATGAAATAAACGCGCACCCATATCATGCCGGCATGGACAATGAAAAACGGGAGCAGATTCAAAACAAATTCATGGATGGGCGTCTGGCCTGTATCGTGGCAACTATTGCTTTTGGGATGGGCATCGACAAGAAAGACATCCGCAGAATCATTCACTATGATTTGCCGAAATCAATCGAAAACTACAGCCAGGAAATCGGGCGGTCCGGCCGGGACGGAAAGCATGCGCTGTGCGTAGTGCTGGCCAATCGGGATAATATTCATATTTTGGAAAATTTTATATATGGTGATACGCCGGAAAAAAAATCCATTTTTCAACTGCTTCAAACCGTAAAGGACAATAACGGTTTTATCTGGGAGACCCAAACAACGAAACTGGCAAATGAATTGAATATCAGAGTATTACCTTTAAAAACGCTGCTGGTTTATCTGGCGATGGAAGAAATTATTCGACCCAAGTTCACTTATTTCGGAGAATATTCTTTCAAATACATAACTGAGCCCACAAATATCATTAGCTGTTTTGAAGGAGAACGAAAGCAGTTTGTAACCGTGGTCATAAAACATTGCCATACCAAAAAAATATGGACACATGTCGACATCCAGGCCATCCTTGACAGCTATGATACGGACCGGCAGCGGATTCTGGCCGCTCTGGAATACTTTGAAGAAAAGGGCTGGATTGATCTCCAATCCAGGCAGGCAGTGGACGTTTACGATATTCTGAACCAGGCCTTTAATATCGATGACATGGCGGAAAAAATGCATGCGTTGTTTAAAAAAAAGGAGAGCCTCGAGATCCAGCGAATACACAACATGGTCGGCTTTTTTGAAAGCGACGCCTGCATCAGCAAACGACTGGCCGGATATTTTGGTGAACACCTTACGAAAGAACGTTGCGGACATTGTTCATTTTGTCAAAGCGGAAAAGCGGTTCTGCAAGCCACCACCAAATTAAAGCCCCTCTCCCAGTTTGAATATAAAAAGATCACCGCTGAATTTATCCAAGCCGTCGGCCAGCAATTCAGCGAGGTCAATTTAACCAAGTTTTTGTGTGGTATTTATACGCCTGTTTTCTCGAAGCTGAAGATAAAACAACTGCCATATTTCGGTATCCTTGAAAGCTATCCCTTTTTGGAAGTAAAAAATTGGATTACGAATTCGGCGAGGCGACAGCCACCGGCCTGAGATCGTTCAAAGGGAGGCCTTTCAGTTCCTTTCCCTGCAAAAAAGCGACTTCTTGCCGTCTTTATCCTGATGCTGCAAACGTCGAGGATGCTGCAGCTTCAAGGCGCCCAAGGAGTGAAGTTGTAGCAGACTACCGCAATCCATTAGCAACGAAGAAGATGCAGTAGCATCGGCTTTCCCGAATCGCTGGGGTTTACTCCGGCGGCTGATTGTTCAGGACGGGGTCGATGCCGACGCGGCGCGCCAGGTCGGATGTGAACAGACCATCCGGATCAAGTCTTCGCTTGATCGCCAGAAGGTCCCGGTAGCGAGGATAGACGCGGTAGAACTGTTCGGGCGTCAGGACCTGATCCTTGGCGAGGTGAATCTTGCCGCCACGACGGACCGTCGCATCAATGAGGCGGTCGACGGCTTGGCGGCTGGCGACCTCATGTTGTGTCTTCGGGTGGAACTCGAAATTAAGGCTGTAGCCGTCTTCGGAGAACGAGATCAGGCAGTCGTCTGCTTTGTGTGCGCGCAGGATGGTCGTAACCGGCGGACAGGGCGACGATCGGCATATTCCCAGCAATTCGACGATCGCTTCGCGTGCGCTGGATCGCGGGAAGGTGAGCTGGACAGTATAGCCGCGCGGGCCGCAGACGAGGTGAGCCGGCGGTACCGTAAAGCTGGCCTCAAAACCGAACCTGAGGAAAAGTTCAGAGTTCGAAGAATGTCCCGTCAGCGAAGCCAGCCGGCATCCGAGGTAGTAGAGACGATTGAATGAATTCATCATGGGTCGCTGGGCGTATAGCATGAGAGAAAGGATGGGCCCGAATTTCTCATGCAGCGCAAGGCCGAATTGCCGGTGCTTTTCGAGGCGCTCGTAGCCCGCCTCAAGGATTTGCCGGCGATCTGATTCGCTGGCGTGGTGCTCGATCCATTTCGCAGCATGGATCACTGAACGCCCGGTCTTGAGGCCACGGGCGTAGGCGTCCACCCAAACGACGGCCGCATCGTGCGATTTCTCAACCTGGGCCATTGTCTCGAGCAGTGCGTCAACATCGGGAGCCGGGAGGCGGTTGATTTCCACAAAAGGGGATGGAATCTTTTTGAGCTGAAGCGTGGCATCAAGGATGATACCGAGCAGCCCGATGCCACCTACCACGGCCTTGAAGAGCTCGTGCGAGCGGTCGATGGTGAGCGTCTCTCCGTTAGCGAGCAGGAGGGTGATACGCACGATTTGGCGGGCGAAGCTACCGTGGTGCCACGCATCTTTGCCGTTGACGTTAGCACAAATTGCGCCTGCGACGCTAGAGTGCGATTCGGTCGGGCTGGCGGGAAGCGTGAGCAGGTCGTGATGAACCGCCTGGTAGATATCTATGAGTCGCATGCCGGATTCCACGGTAATCTGCGCGGTCTTCTCGTCGAACTCGATGATTCGGTTCATGGCACTCATATCGAGCAGGGCGTGGCCGTCGTTAAGCGCAAGATCCCCGTAGCCGCGCCCGGCCCCGCGTGCACAGATGGTGATACCGACCTGCCGGCAGTAAGCCAGCACCTCGCGGCACTGTTCGATCGTCGTTGGGCGGGCCACAAGGGAGCGTGTTCGGATGGAGCCAACCAGTGAGGTCACCTCTTTCCACTCCATGAAACTCGGGATTGTTGGGGTTTCAGATTGCATCGTTGATCTCCGATATCACACAGCTATCCTGCTTCGGCAACTGACGGGTGGATTTTAGTATCGGATACAGATCCTATTGTCAAGACGTCCCTTGGCGATCCACCGTCCTTTGACTAGGATGTGCAAGGGCTAAAGACTTGAATTCACATCAGGATCCTTAATGCCTAACATGCCGCCAATTTGGACATAAACATTTTTTGATCATTAGTCATTATTTTGACTCCTTATGTGGAACTTCATTAATTTAGACATGATTTACAGAATTATCAGAGTTTGTGTTTTAAGCCCCGGTGGCAATTCTTTTCGGCAGCTCCGGTTGAGGTTTCAGTGCCAATACCCCTCGTCCCGGTTGGCTATAGCCATCACAACGCCCTTTTATTCCAATAAAACACAAATCACCATCGCCGAATTATCACGGCACATATTTTGCATAGTAGCTGACAGATATTTGTCTGATTTTACTCAGACTTTGATAAACACTAAATTGACTTGGGTAAACATCTACATCACCTTACAGTGGGACTTGCCACATCACCGATGAGATTAAAAAAGCGAAATACAGTCATCAGTATCGTAGAAAACGAGACGCTTCACTTTGTCGAAGTAGGACCACGTGGAAAAAGAAAAGCCGTTAAGAGCGTCAAACTTGCAGACCTGCTGGTTGACGATGCCGATACCAATATTATCCCTTTTCCAGCAAAAACCCGGGCAAATAAACTGTTAATTGTACCTGATTATTGGTTTGGAAATTTAGTTTGCAAGTTCCAGTCAATGAAAAAATCTTTAGCGGATGCGTTCGTCGAGCGGAAGCTGCATGCTCAATTTGAACAGCTCCCTGATGTCAAGAATTTCTTTGAAAATATCGCTTTCCAACGGGAGCATAAGGAGCGCTGGCTATATGCTTATTTTTTACAAGATCCCCAATTTTTTGAACTATACAAGACCTTTTCCAGGCTGGGTCTAACCCCGCAACGAATAACCTCTCCGGCTTTGATTTGGCAATCAAAAATCCGGCAAAAGATGCCCGATTTCGATGATAACGGCAAATGCTTCATCGAACTGCTGGACAACATCTATCATTTATACTTTTTCTTTGAAGGAAATTTCCTCTTTTCGCGCAGTATCCCGCTGGCTGATCTGCCGGCGGATTCACCTGACAATCTTCAGGCCATCACCTATGAACTTAATCAATCACTGTATCTATTCTCACAGCGCGCTAAAGCCGAGGTCAACAACATATATCTATTATCATCTGAAACTGTTACGGTCGGTAGCTTATCAGAAGCGCTCGGTCGAGAAATCAAAGATTTAAGTTCGTTGTTTAGTAAACCTCAAGACACACATACCAGCAATGATTCGACGGGTCTCATCGACGGTTATGTCCTTTCTCATTATCTCTTAAAGAATCAATTTCTATTTGTCTCTCACAAAAAATTAAAAAAAGAGTTGGAATGGCGGCCGGTTCAATCCGTTGGAATCGCCATCGCTATATTACTTTGCCTTCTGCTGGGAATGGAAAGCATTTTTCTGCATAAATGGTCTCGTCAAAACCAGGTATCTGCTATTCATCGTGAAGGTGTCGAAGCAGGGAATACGAAGCAAAAAATTCGGCAATACAATGAAGCCCTTGATACGCTGATTGAGGACGCTGACAGGCGTCGTCCCAAGGAGGTTATTGCTAAAATAGCTCGATCGTTACCGCTTCAAATTCGGATGCAGGAAATCTTCTTTAAGAATGGAACAGCCCCTGAACTTGAATTTAAGGGGGTCGCCAAGGTCCTGGGATCTGAGCTACTAAAAGGGTCCTTGTCGGTTTTGATCGCCAATCTAAATAAAAATCTTCGCCCCCGCAGGCCATTGACCATACCGGATATTGATATTGAGCATGACAAGAAAAAACAGAGTTACCTTATCAAATTTAAGGTGGAATTGTGATGGCCGCTGATTTAAAAACACGCTGGATTATGGTCGGTTGCTGCTGGATAGTGGTTTTAATTTTGACACTCTGGAATATAAATAAAATTGATTCCATCGCAAAAGCAATCGAAAAGAAAGAAATCTACCGCATTGATAAGCAATTCTGGCAATATAATGCGGCAAGTATTACAGGCATATTGAAGAAAAGTGCATCACTCATTCAGGAAGTTGAATCTTCAAAGATAGGCCTTTTTGAGTTTGAAAGTAACCTTAGGAACCTGGCATTGAAGTCTGGTTTGGATAAAGTCAAATTGACCACCCGGTCGCAAGTCGAACAGGACGGAAGACTACCGATCAAAATAACTTTTAAGGGAAGTGTCCGGCATGCGGCGAATTGGTTTGATCTTCTTGGAATAGAACTACCTCACGCGCAGGTTAGAGACGTCCGGATCGAATCAGATGAATCGACCAAAGAAAATACATTCGCCGTTTCGTTATACTACCGGTATCGTCAATCTGCCATGGGAGATTCTATTTAACTCCCTTCATAAGCCACCGTCTCTGACGGTGAGAATCGAAAAGGATTTATCGTTACCAGATAATCGCGGCTAACTAAAAAAGATAAATAAAATCAGAGCGTTATAAATAGAGTTAATTAAAAGAATTTTTGCTTATTTTTCGACTCCCTCAGATATGCAAGCAGCGAAACCGATTATCAAAAAAGTCAGATCAGATATAAGCGATCCCAGAATGAATTTATCATAAGTTGAGATGACCATTTTATCAGAACAAAAGGAACATGAAGCCAAAATTCTTTTCACAAATCAGCGACTATCCGCAGAGTATGTCTCTACGGCCTCTTCGAGGGACCTACCTCATACCTCCAGCTGCTGGTGGTCGCTGATTTTTAAGATGGTAACAGAAAATGAAGATCACCCGAACTAGGGTCTCAGGCAGTTGGCAAAGACTGGTTTTAAGCTGCTGGATAATGGCGGCCATATTATTGATCGCATACCATGGTTCTAAGTTAATGACACTTCTTAGTCCGCCCATTCCAGGGCGTTCCATGGAAGTTAAGCTGGCAAGTCAAAAATGGCGTCAACTGCAAAATAAAATTTCTCAACGTATCGCGTCATCCACAAACGTCATCAATCTAGATACGGCCTTACTGGGAGTATTCGACAGTTCTAATAATAGTTTACCGAAGCCATCGGTGGTTGCGCTTGAAGAAGATAAAAAGGTCCAACAAACAGAAAATCATCTCCCGATTTTATCCGGTATCCTGCGCAATACCGATATTTATGGCCGCATATATGCAACGGCGGTTATTGATGGCCAACGGTTGAAGGAGAACGACAGGATACAAGGATTTAAAATCAAGAAAATTTTGGAAGATGGCGTTGTTGTTACAAATAGTGGCAAGCAGTGGTTTCTCAGCGCCCCGGATGTTTCATATTCAAGGATTCACGCATCC
This sequence comes from Desulfobacterales bacterium, assembly GCA_050124355.1. Classification (GTDB taxonomy): domain Bacteria; phylum Desulfobacterota; class Desulfobacteria; order Desulfobacterales; family JAFDCJ01; genus JAFDCJ01. The sequence continues at coordinate 10,246 of JASFFJ010000044.1, forward strand.
GGTGCCGAAAATAAGGATTCAAATTGACCACGGTTTAAACCTGTTAATAGTGGTCTTGTTAATTTTAGAAACGAGTACTTATCGGGATCATAAATGTATAATACCTAAACTGATCGGTTCCAGGTTCAGGGTTCTGGGTTCAAAGGTTACAACTGCTCTAAACTGCATAATATATTGATCAAGATCCGGGATGCCCGTCGTCACCCCCATTGGGTGAAAGGGTGCTATTAATACCTGACGGCTCAATCCCTTTGATGTGAGCTGTTTGAGAGTTTTTCAACCCTGAAAGTTGACCCTGAACCGCCTAGCCTTGGTCATATTAAAGCCCCATGGTGTGTGCTTCCGGTTTTGATGGACCGCCATACATTTGGGCAGTGGTAGTTGTTGTGAGGAAAATATGGAATATATGATAAAAAAACTTTTCTCCATATGTAGTACGATCATCCTTTGCTTTTTCATTGTCAGTTGTACCGTCGAAAAGTTGAAACCCGTGCCGCAGGATAAACTGGAGAAGATACAACCGGAAGATATCTTAAAAAGCGAAACATCCTTTAAACCGCTGGAACCGCCCTCGTTTTCCGAAAAAATGGAGCCTGTCACCAAAGGTTTAGTAGAAGACCCCCGGCTGTATTCCCTGATTTTTGAAAATGCGCCTTTAGGAGAAATTATAAATGCGATTCTGACGGATACCGATTATAACCTTTCCGTCGAGTCGGGTATTGATCTGACAAAACCGGTAACCGTGCGCATTACCAATGCAACCCTTCGCGAAGCCCTCGAGATGGTCGTTGCCAAAGGATCGGATTACGCCTGGAAAATTGAAGACGGTTTTTTGTATATCCAAAGATTCGAGGAAAAAATATATAATCTGGACTACTTGGATATGAGTGCCGCTACCGACATGGATATCGGTGGTGACATGCTGGCCTCCAGCGTGGAAGATGCCGGTGTTGTCGGCAAATTCCAAGTGAAGTCCAAACGCAGCGCCGAAATAAACGATATATGGACCAACGTCCAAAACGCCTTAGAAGCACTTAAATCGCCGGAGGGTGTTCTGAGAGTCAACCGCAATGCCGGCATCATATATATGGCCGACACGCCGTTGCGCGTCGCGACAATGGTCAATTTTCTGGACTCATTGGCAGAATCGTTGCACCGGCAGGTTTTTATCGAGGCCAGGATCATGGAAGTAAAGCTCGATGATACCCACAAATACGGCATCGACTGGACCGAAATGGATATCTTGTTTACGTCCGACGCCGATATTTTCCCGGATGCTTTTGATTTACTAGTGAATAGCGGCAGCACTGTTGCGCTTGCGGATACGTCCAGTTTCAGTGCGGTGGTGGACTTTTTACGGACCCAGGGCGAAGTATCGGTATTGTCCAATCCCCATTTGGCAGTTCTGAACGGCCAATCCGCCGTATTCACCGTTGGGTTTCAATTCCCTTATGGGGACATAGAAGGGGTCGATGAGAACTTTGAAACCAATACGGTTACGTTTCGAAGCACCATAAAACGGGCTATTCTCGGGTTACAGTTGGGCCTGACACCCCAAATCTCCAAAGACGGCATCATTTCGCTTCTGATTGTGCCCACCATCACCCGCATCAAAGAGGAAGTGGATGTAGAACTGCCAACTACCAGGGGGGGAAGCCAGACCATTTCCAACCCTGTTATCGATCTTCAAGAGCTGGCGACAACCGTCAGGGTCAGAGAAAGACAATCCGTCGTTCTGGCCGGGCTGATCAATCAAATAAAGAAATTGGATCATGAGGGTCTACCACTATTTAGCAAGATACCCTTCTTAAAATATTTTTTTGGCCGGTTCGAAGAAACCTATGAAAACAGTGAACTGGTCATCTTCCTGACACCCTACTTAAAAACCGTTCAATAGTATTAATTTGCCGCATTCATCTTTGCTTCAACTCCTTGTTATAACAGTCTCACAATGCGCAATAAACGAATGTCTAAAATGACCTAAATTGCCTAAAATTAAATAAATGCTACGCTCTATCTGTTTTTATAAGATTGACAGTATACCACAATTTTAGCTCATTTTAGTTCATTTCCTCAATAAAAATTAAAATTTTTGACAAGTAATTGTGATTCTCGTCATAATTTTGACTATGGTTCACTGCTTTTGGTTTTAAGACGACATTTTTTATGGATCCAAATCAGCGATCATTATCAGAGCTGAGAGTATGAGGAAGTTTCCTGCAAGGCGCCGTGACGGCGCTTTGCTGGTGACCGTTGATTTATCTTAATCCGTAAGCCGCCGGCATCGATCAGGTTTACACCTAATGTACTTTTTCGTAGTAATTAAAGGTAGAAGGCCTTAGATTCTCACCGGTTTAGCCAGGGGCTTATGATTTGAGTTAGACGAAGTTTAATCTATAATCTAAAAACAATCTAAGATGGTACAGATATTGCTTCTTTACCTAGCAATAGTTTTTAATTCACTAAATAGGGAGTAATAAAATGATGAATTTGAGAAAGATTCGGACGTCAAAGAAAGGCTTCACACTGGTGGAAATTGCCATCGTCATGGTCATTATCGGACTTTTGATCGGCGGGGTGCTCAAGGGACAGGCCATGATCCAAAATGCCAAGGTCAAGCGGGTAGCCAAACAGGCAGACGAACTGCGGGCCGCCGTGATGTCCTTTTATGATAAATACGGTATGTATCCCGGAGACGAAAACATTGCCGCCATTCCGCCGGGAGCCGATGCCGAAGGCAATGGTACCGGTCAAATCAATGCTGGTGGCGAGGACTTCGAAGTCTTTCGGGATCTTCAACTGGCCGGTCTGATCAGCGGGGTCTACAACGGCACCAGCGATCTGCCCCGACATTCCTTTGGTGACACCGTTAGACTTTATTGGGTGAACCCGCCGGGTGCCGGAACTGCGCAGCACTATCTCAGATTCGACAACCTTCCTGCCGATGTTTGCCTGGAACTCGATACCAAATATGACAACAGCACCTGGAACACCGGCTCGATCGTTGGTAATGCTGCCTACACAGCCGGCACGACGGTTGGACAACTTTACATACTCTTCTAAAAGGAAAACCGTTTGTTTTTAATACGAAACAACCGGGGGTTTTCCCTGATCGAGATGGCCATCGTGATGGTGATAATCGGTGTGCTTGCCGGCGGCGGTGTTTCCCTGATTGGTATGCTCACCAAACGCAAAGCCAGAACCGAGACCATCAATTATCTGAAGCAGGCCCAGGCAGCCTTAATCAGCTTTGCAGACATCAACGGAAGGCTTCCCTGGGCCGATACGAGTGGAGACGGCGCCGAAAATTCCGGTGCCGCCGCCGGCAGTCTGCCGTATCAAACCCTTAAATTAAGCCCGACCGACCCTTATAAACGGACCCTTAGGTATGAATTGAATGCCAATCTGGGTACCAACCTGACAGCCAGTTGCAACGCATTGAGATCAGGCCTGTCGGGTGGACCGGATGTTGTTGATGCGGACGGCGCAGCGGCGTCCTTTCCAATTGCGGCAATTCTGATCAGCGCCGGAACCATGGATGCCGACAGTGACGGCAATGTTTTTGATGACATCACCACCGGCACTCACCAGGGAGACAACACGGACGGCAACCCCAATTATATCAGACATCCCTCCCTCGATACCTACGATGACCTGGTTGTCTATTTGGGTGAAAATGCATTGTACGGTGAAATTTGTGAATTCCTTACGCTAGCAGTTAAAAATGATTCCGGCGTAACCGTTAATGTGCATAATCTGACAACAAGTGCCGATTTGAGTCCTGCCCTAAACGACGGTGATACCGCTACCTACACTATCATTTCGGGTACACGGATTGAAATACAAGATTCTGGGGGAAACAATGTCGCGTCCGAGCCCTCCACGCCCATAGCTCTTGCCGGTCATGGTTTCACCATCAACGTACCTTCACCTTAATATCGAATACTGAACCCTATCTGGAATTCCTTATTAAGCGTGAGTATTGCCTAACATTAACTGCCTCAATTAGCTGAATATGGTGGGCAATGCCCACCCTACCTACAAATAAGTAATGCACTTTTTTGATAACTTTATTAAAGATTCTCAATTAAAAAAGAAGAATTCCTCAAATATCCAATTTTCAATATTCATTCTTCAATCTTCAATAGTTAGTACGATTTCCCAAGCTCACCCATAACATCATATAGCGGCAGTAAAATGGAGAGGATAATCAGGCCAAACACACCTCCTAAAACAAAGATGGTTATGGGTTCAATGTTGCTGAGCAAGATCTGGACCGTTCGTTTTACTTCTCCGTCGAAGTAGTCACCCAGGCGTTTGAAGGCCTCATCAAGAGTGCCGGTGGTCTCCCCATTTTTAATGCCGCCTAACAGCAGCAGCGGAAAGCCGCCGGCCTTCTTAAAACTGGATGCAATCGTATGACCCTGTTGGATATCCTGATGAGCCTCGATCATACGAGATTCAAGATACCGGTTACCAAGGACCCCATCCGTCAGAATTTCGAAGATAACGTTAATGGACATACCGGCATTGTACATGGTGGCAAAATAATGACCTAGGCGTGCCAGCGCAATATTCTGCACGATCTTACCTACCAGTGGTATTTTCAAGATGTGCTTGTGCAAGAAGACAGCACCCTTGGGATTGCGTTGTATCATAAATAAACAGGCCGCCATTGCCGCGATGCCGATGATCAGCCATATCCAGTGGTTCCTGAGAAAATGGCTAGTGGCCAACACGATTTTCGTCACATTCGGAATGACGGCACCCATCTCCGTCAGGAGACCGGCCATTTGTGGAAGAACATACCCTACCCAGACGCCGATCACGGCCGTCAGCGCTACCAGCACAAAACAGGGATAAATGGCGGCTTTTTTAATGGTGGATCGGATGTCTTCCTTCCATTCATGAAAATCGGATAGATCCTTAAGACATTGGGGCATGATACCTGCCTGCTCGCCGATCTGGATAATACTTAAATCGAGTTTGCTAAAAATCAACGGGAAACGGGAAACGGCTTCATGCAGGGTCTGGCCGCCTTCAATGCCGATTTGAACTTCACTGAGGGTCCGTTTCAGTCTGAGGGAAGGCAGCATTTTAGAATTTTCTTCCAGCGCCGTGACGATCGGCAATCCCATCTCCAATGTTTGAGACAGCCTGCGGTAAAGTTCGATAAGAAGTCGCGGTTTGACTTTTGCGCCGGCGAAAACTTTATTCAGCCGGCTTTCCTTCACTTCTTTACTTTCGATGAGGGTCAACCCCTCTTGCGTGATCCGTGCTTCGACGTCATGTTCGCCGAGTGCGACCACTTTACCGCGCTGAATCTTGCCGACATCATCAATGGCTTTATAGCTGTAACTAGGCATACGCAATTACCCGTTGGACTTCTTCAATCGAGGTAGTTTTGCGGGCAACTTTTTTTAATGCCTGTTTAAACATCAGGCAGGTCCCGGATTTTGAGGCGGTTTCCTCGATTTTGCTATGAATCGCGCCGGCGGATATCAGCTCTTCCATGGCCCGGTCGACTTCAAGGACCTCAATAATTCCGCTCCGGCCGTTATACCCGGTATTATCACAGCTTTCGCACCCCACAGCCTTGGGAACTTCGGCCGGCGGCTCAAGGTCGTTACGAATGAAAAGTTCTGTTTCCTCCGGTCCGATCGGTTCGGAGGCCGCACAGTGGGGACAGATTTTACGTGCCAGCCGCTGGCCCACCACCATGTTCAGTGATGCTGCCAGGATGCTAGTGTTGATTCCCAGATCGAGCAATCGATTAATGGCCGATGCCGTATCATTGGTATGCAAAGTGGACAGGACGAGATGACCGGTGATGGAGGCCCTTAAGGCCAATTCCGCCGTTTCCTGATCCCGGATTTCACCGACCAGAATGACATCAGGGTCCTGCCGCATGGCCGATCGCAGGGCATTGCCAAAGGTCAGGCCGGCTTTTTGATTAATGGCGGTCTGTCGGATCATGGGAATGACATGCTCGATCGGGTCCTCAATGGTCATGACATTTATATTGGGATTGTTGATTTTCAATAAGGCGGAATATAGGGTTGTGGTTTTGCCCGAACCGGTGGGACCTGTGGATAGAATCAAGCCGTAAGGGCGTTTCAGGTTTTTGATAAACTTCTCAAGGTCTTCCGGTTCAAAACCTAGACGTGAAATATCTCCCACGACATCGGTATATTTTAAAATCCTTAAAACCACCGTTTCCCCTAAATGAGTCGGAAAGGTCGACACCCTTAGATTAATTTCCTCTGCGCTGCCCTCGAATTTGAAACGGCCGTCGTGGGGTATGTTGACGTTGGAGATGTCCATGTCTCCCATAATTTTAAAGCGTGTCGTCAGGCTCTGGTGATAACTTTTGGGGAAAATATGTTTTTGCTGTAACACGCCGTCTTTCCGATAATAAATACGGACCAAATTGGTGTCCGGCTCCACGTGGATATCGCTGGCGCCGAGCACATTTCCTTTTTCAATCAATAGATCGGCCAGCTTCACGAATTGGTCTTCGGCGGAGGTATCTTCGCCAGGATCACTGATGGTCAGCTTTTCGATATCCTCATCGATCGTACGGGCTCGCTTGTAATGAAGTTCAACGGCATTGGCAATCCATTCTTTGGGTGCCAGGTATGTTTTCACCCGGCATCCTGTCATTCGGGCCACTTCATCTTTGGTCAGGACATCAAACGGATTGGCCGTCGCCATCTTTATGGTCTTGTCTTCCTGGGCAAAGGGAAACACATTGTTTTCACTGACAAATTCAACCGGAATCTTTGCTATAAGGGCATTATCGATGACCACCGCTGATGTGTCCAAAATTTCGGCACCACTTTGAACCGCAATCGCAGTTTGAAGCTGTTCACCAGTGATCCAGTCCAGGCGAAGGAGCACATCTCCCAGCATGGCACTGGTTTTTTTCGACTCTATCAGTGCCATCTCCAACTGACCCTGGTCAATAAAACCCATTTGAATCAAAATATCACCAATTCGCTTTTTCATTGCTAGACCCTATTCTTCTATTTGTTTCTATCAATTCCGGTTCCCCGCCAAATACGCCTGCAGGGATCTAATTCGAGATTCAATTCTTTTCTCTTCATGTTGCGGTAGATTGTTGCCTTGGCTCAAAAATGCATGATAGTAGTCGACGGCGTCGTGATACTTCTGCAATTTATCGCAAAGCAGCGCTAAATTAAAATTCAGGGCAGAGTGCTTGGGATTGAGTTCTTCAGCGCTTTTATATGAACGCAGCGCTTCTTCCAGCCGGCCGAGCCGGCTGAGTGCGGCTGCCCGGTGAAAATAGATTTCAAATTTCGGATCCGGGTATTGTTTTTCTGCCAGATCCAACAAATGGATCGCTTCGGTTGAATTCCCCATCCCGATTTCAACAATCGCCAGATTTATCAAAACATCCGGATTGCTATCGTCGTAACTTCTCAATTTTCTCAACAGAGGCAATGCTTCCGAATAGGACGTCAGCTGGATATAGGCGGAAGCTAGATTAAACAAGGCTTCCCGATGCTCGGGCTTAACCCGGAGCACTTGCCGATACATCTGGATGGCCTGATTGAACTTTCCCTGCCGGTGATAGCGGCGGGCCTTTTTGAGAAAAAGCACTTCCTGGTGAGAAACCAAGGACGTGCTTTTTGCCTTGGGGGCTTTGGTAGACGATTCTTTTTTTACCAAACGAGGTTTTTTCTCTGCTTTCCTCGCCGGCGCTGGGGATGCGCTTACAGGATGACGCTTGGCCGACGGGTTGTTTTTTTTACCCGTGCCAAGTTCAACCGAGTCCTTCAATGAGGCAGATACTCCAACAGGTGTCGGCATATCGGGCTTAAGTTCGACTTCCTCTTTTGGCGTCGTTCGAGGCGAACTTTTTTCAGGGACGCCCTTGGCCGGTGAATCGGTGTTTTTAATCGGTTCAAGCTTGTCCGGCTCCGTCAATAAGGCAAATTCTACTTTAGGCGTCAGCATACCGGATACTGCCATCGCATCTTGCTGATGCGTCCCGGTGGTTTTGGAAACAAAATTAGCCGCGCGGGTGTCAATAGGCTTTGAGATACGGTTTACGACAGCCGCTGAATCGATTTCTGCGGATAAAGAAGCCAAATAATACCAGCCGCCGAAAACCACGCCCCCAAGCAAAAGAAGCAGTCCGCAAATACGATAAATGTGCCTTCTCTTCTCCTTAGGCGGTGAAGCATGGCTTCGGTCAAAATAACCGTCTTTTTTTATTTTAGCTTCGCTGGTATTCTTTCGAAGCGCGTCATTCAGCAGGCTCATAAATATCACCATTCATCGTGGCACGACTTGCGCCGAAAAGTTTAATTTTTTGAGTTCTTCAACAATTTTTTCCGCCCCCTGCCGGGTGGCATATGCCCCTGTCAGAAGCCAGTCGATCTCTTCAGCGCTTTCGACAATGAGACTGTCGAATTTATTCTCAAGTAGTAAGGATTGAATTGTGGTTAAGATTTTGCTATCGGTATATTGTCCCACCAGAACGGTCCAAGGGTTGAATCGGATTAAAGAATTTCTTAGGCGATGTTCCCTTTTGGCTTTAAGTGCCTCGGCTTTTGACTCGAAATGCCCCGCAAAAATTCGATACCACCTTCCTTTTTTCCTTGAGTCTACCCAATCCCAGTGAATATCGAGACCCTTTAGGGCATAACTGGAAACCGCCCGGGTGACCTGCTCAAACGTCTTGACAGATCCCAGCTGGATCACAAACGGGCGGTAGCTAGGCGTCCAAGTCACGCCATTCACATGTTTTTGTTCCCGGCTGAGGGTGTTTGCGTGTTTCTTTTTATGAGAAAGTGACGTATCGGACTGATGGGTTTTGTCATAACCGTCGCCGGTTTCTTCTTGAACATATAGAGGACGATTGGAATCGTCAGTAGAAGAATTTTGACCGGCAAAAAACAAAGCGGCCACATAATTCTGGAAGGATTTAAATGGCACCGATTGCCACAACAATAGGACCGGCACTGTCACCGCAAGACTTACTGTGGTGGTCAGCACTAGCCTTCGCATCCATAGATAGGTTTGACGATCGATTTTGCGAAAAAATCTTATCTTGAATCCCCAATCCCCCAGCTCAATTAAAGCTCTCTTGACATGCGCTCTTCGGATAACGTACTCATCATCTACATAGCCGGCTGTCAGGGCATAATCACAAATTTTATTTATGACGCGCGGGAATCCTTTCGATTTCTTGGCGATCAGCCGTTTGGCCCGCGGGCTAAATTGAACCTGGCCGCTGCTGCCAGCGATAAACAGACGTCTATCAATGTAATTTTCAACTTCACGGGGTTTTAAATGCTCGAGCCGACAATTGACGAATATCCGTTGTCTGAGCTGCCTCATTTCAGGCCGCGAAAGATGATCTTCCAGCTCCGGCTGCCCGACAATTACCATTTGAAGCATTTTTTCCTTATCGGTTTCCAGGTTTGAAAGAAGACGCAGATCTTCCAGCACGTCTAGTGACATGGTCTGCGCATCATCAATGATGATCACCACGGGTTTATTGCACTCGCGATATAAGAGAAAATTATTGAGTCGATCGATGAGGTCTTTTTTAGATGAGTCTGCATCGTAGGCTATACTCAAATCGTCTAAAATACTTGCAATGAGGGCTCTGCCGGATAAAGAGGGATTAATGATATAAACGATTTCAGCAATGGGGTTCAACGTGTCGATAATGGAACGGCAGATGGTTGTCTTACCGGTTCCAACCTCTCCGGATAGAAGAATAAACCCCATTTTGCTATCAATACTGTATAGAACCCTCTCCATAACGCTTTGATGGGTTTGGGAAAGGAAAAGGAATTCAGGATCAGGTGTAATAGAAAAAGGAGGTTCCTTCAACTTGTAGAAATCAATATATACCCTGCTTTTATTGGCTTCTTCGGGACGATGGTCGTAATTTTCCATTGTGCTATTTCACTTAATTAGTCAATATTCAATCCCGGCTTGTCCGGAGTTGGTCTCAATCATACGGCGGAACCCACCAGGCAACTTTCGCGAATTCAATGCCGACGTCTAATCTACTTTCTTTTTTCCGGATATCTTTTATTGTACCCATAATTTCCTGCCGATCAGAAATACCAGGAAAGTCAAA
>JASFFJ010000045.1:0-20070 GCA_050124355.1 Desulfobacterales bacterium
TCTCCGCTGGAATAGTTGCCTTCACTTCCATTGGCTTCCTTCGAACAGCGACACCTACCCAGGGCCAGGGTCTTGAGCTGGAAGCTATCGCGGCAGCTGTCATTGGCGGTACATCCATGATGGGCGGTGTGGGAAGCATTTTTGGCTCCTTTTTAGGTGCACTCATTATGGCGCAGGTCAGAACGGGACTGGTGTTGATGGGAACGGACGCTTATGTACAGGATGCCCTGGTTGGGCTTGTCATCGCACTGGCGGTTATCATTAACGTTCAACTGAGTAAAAAGAACAACGTTTGATAAAAATATAAAAATGATCAATTCTAGCAAACAATTTGATTTGTTCTCCATCGGCAGGGTCTCGATGGATCTTTTCGCCCAGCAGATAGGTGCTGAATTTGCAGATGTTCAAGGGTTTGATACCAGTGTGGGTGGCAGCCCGGTCAACATCGCCATTGGCATGAGCCGGCTGGGATTGCGATCCGGTGTTCTAACCGCTGTCGGTCAGGACCTTGTAGGTGATTTTGTGCTGCGCTACCTGGCACGGGAGGGGGTCAATACCGAGTTTATCTATCGCAAACCCAACACCCAGACGGGTTTGGCCATCGTTGCGGTCCAGCCGCCAGATCGGTTTCCTTTGGTATTTTACCGTGAAAACCCGGCCGATATCCATTTAACTGTTCAAGATGCTCAAAATTTACCCTTTGACCAGATCCGCACGTTTATGATTTCGGGAACGGCACTGAGTCGGGGCAGCTGTCGCGATGCGGTGCTGTATGTTGCCGAGCGGTGCCGCGCAAAGGGGGTTACGACAATCATGGATCTGGATTTACGGCCCGATCAGTGGCAAGAGCCATGGGACTTCGGTCTGAACATTCGAACGATACTACCCAGTGTGGATGTAATTATCGGCACTGAAGAAGAATTTTTCGCCCTACTGGACCCGGATCCGTTAACAATCATGGAAGGCAAACCGGTCAGCAGATCCCAACGCGAAGCACTTTCATCATTGTTAGCAAATTTACTCGGCTCTGCTCAGGGGGCGCCTACCCTGGTGGTCAAACGCGGCGAGCGTGGTGTTAGTGTCTACCGTGCTAAGAATGATGTTATTCACACGGCGGGTTTTAAAGTGGAAGTTCTCAACACGGTGGGAGCCGGAGATGCGTTTGCCAGCGGCTTGATCTACGGCTATCTGCAGGGGTGGGAGTGGGAGCGATGCTGCCAGATGGGCAATGCCTGCGGCGCTTTGACCGTAACACGGCATGGCTGTTCCGCAGTTTTTCCGACTCGGTCGGAGGCCATTGACTTTATTAAAAGCCACGGTGGTTTTTAGCGACTTACCGAGGCCCGCGGCCTGCACCGAAATGATCAGTGCTATTGCTATCATAATAATAACAGGAGACATTATTCATGGGAACCATCAGACTCACAATGGCTCAGGCGCTAGTAAAATTTCTCGACAATCAATATATCGCGGTTGATGATGCAGAAATCAAATTCGTGGAAGGCGTCATCGGCATTTTCGGTCACGGTTGTGTGGTGGGGCTGGGAGAGGCCTTAGAAGAAACGAATCATCAACTAAAGTTCTTCCAGGGACATAACGAACAGGGTATGGCCCATGTGGCAATTGCCTTTGCCAAGCAACATAAACGCCGGAAAATATTGGCCGTTACCAGTTCCATCGGGCCCGGTGCGTTGAACATGGTCACCGCCGCTGGCACGGCTACCGTCAACCGCATCCCGGTACTCTTTTTGCCGGGCGATATCTTTGCCTGCCGTCAGCCGGATCCGGTGCTCCAGCAAATTGAACAATTTTATGACGTTAATATTACCGCCAACGATGCCTTCAAAGCCGTAACCAAATACTGGGATCGCATTATTCGACCTGAACAGTTGATGACCGCTGCCATCAATGCCATGCGGGTACTGACCGACCCCGCCGAAACCGGTGCGGTGTGTCTGTGTCTGCCCCAAGACGTTCAGGCCGAGGCCATGGATTATCCCCTTCGTTTTTTTAAACGCCGGGTGCACCGTCTCACGCGACGACCTTTGGAAGTCGGCGCGACGCACCAGGCAACCAAACTGATCCTCGGCAAACAAAAGCCCATGCTAATTTGCGGTGGCGGGGTCCGCTACGCTGATGCCGGTGACGCATTGGCCACGTTTGCTGAAAAATTCAATATTCCTTTCTGCGAGACCCAGGCCGGCAAAGGCGTCATTCCCTGGCATCATCCACTGAACATGGGAGCCGTTGGGGTGACCGGCACCCTGGCCGCCAATGAAATTTCTCATCAAAGCGACCTGGTGATCGCCGTGGGCACCCGTTTGAACGACTTTCACACGGCTTCCAAATGGAACTTTCACCATCCTCAGGTAGAATTGCTCAGTATAAACGTCAGCAACTTTGACGCCTACAAGATGGACGCTGAGCCGCTGTTGGCCGACGCCCGTGAAGCGCTCGAAGCCATTGCTGAAAAGCTTTCCGAACAAGGTTACCGATCCAAATGGGGAACGGAGGCCAAAGCGCTGCGCGCTCAATGGATCGACGAAGTCGACCGTATTTACAGTCACGACGACGGCGACGGTGGATACGCCCAAACGCGCGTGATCGGTCAATTGAATACTGGTTTGATGGCGGAAGATGCCATTGTGGTCGCGGCGTCGGGAAGTTTGCCCAGCGACTTGGAGAGACTGTGGCGGGTGACCCAACCGAATTCCTATCATCTGGAATACGGCTTTTCTTGCATGGGATATGAAGTCTCAGGGGCTTTAGGTGCCAAACTGGCAGCCCCCGAGCGGGAGGTTTATTGTCTGGTGGGTGATGGTGGCTATTTGATGCTCCACTCGGAAATCGTCACTGCCATTCAGGAAGGCATTAAAATCAACATCATTTTATTCAACAATCATGGTTTTGACTGTATCGACAACCTTCAAATATCACAGGGTATTCCTCATTTTGGATGCCAGTTTCGGTACCGCACCAGCAAATCCGATCGACTCGACGGCGACGTGTTGCCCATCGACTTTGCAATGAATGCCAGAAGCTATGGCTGTCAATCATGGTCCGTATCCAGCCCCGAAGCGTTTGAAGTGGCTTTCAAGGAAGCCAAAAACAGTCCGGTCAGTACCCTGATTGAGGTGCATACGGCTCCCAAAAGTATGACCCATGGATACAGCACCTGGTGGCGTGTCGGCACACCGGAAGTCTCCCAAAAAAATGCGGTAGTCAACGCCGCCGAAGAAATGAAAAAAAATGCGGACAAAGCCAAGCGGTACTAAATCGGTCTAGCTTTTAGGTACGATGAGCACTATATGGGATGGAGTGATGGGCGTATTTTTTATAAAGTTTTTCCCTGTAGACTAAAAGTGCTTCATATGAACGTGCCAAGGCTTCTTTTTCCGTCTCAAAAGATTTCTTGACATATAGATCCCCCCAAAGTACTGGCCTTGGATTATTAACGTATTTTTCAAGCATTTCTATATGAAGATCTTTTGATACGGAGAGATGTATCATACATGAAAGCGCTTTTAATTGTTTCATGATATCGTCACCCGAATATGGCGCCGATCCGGTTGTATCAATTACGATTTTTTCAGCGGGATCTGCAGTTTGAAGATATGATATGATCTCACGTAAAACTTCGGTTTCGAATGTCAAATAGATATTTTCATTTCTTCTATATTTCTTTTCAAAGGGAAAGCCCATCCATTTACCAATGTCTATCTCTTTTTTATCTGGAATCTTGAATAATTTTACAATTCTGTCTTCAATCATATCATCGCAGCAAAACCTTTTGTATCCTTTTGTCGCGAGTAATTTAGACCAATAAGATTTTCCTAAACCAGACATGCCGGTTAGAGTTATCCAGCTATTATTGTTTGATATTTCGTCAATAAAGGTGTTTTCCATAATTTGGAATCTGTTGCTTTAATCTATGGTTTGCAAATTATTTTAATGTTCAAGATGATTCGGCCTAAAGATACCTGGTGTGTTTTTCCTATGGCCTTATTTCGACAACCGTACCATTCGGCACTAACCTGTAGATCTCCTCCATTTCTTCGTTTGTAACGGCAATACACCCATTCGTCCAGTCAAACTCTGTATGAGAAGCACCAACCCACATGTACCCATTTTTAATGCCATGGATCATTATATCTCCGCCCGGCGAAACACCCAGCGCTTTTGCCCGCATTTTGTCTTTCTCGTTTGGATAAGAAATATTAAGAGACAGATGATAGTCACTCTCGCTGTTTCTTGAATCGATGATGTAGGTTCCCTCCGGGGTTTTGTTATCCCCTCGCTTTTCTTTCGCCCCAATCGGATTCACCCCGATGGCTATTTTATAGGTTTTGATCACCTCGCCCATTGAAAGCAACGTCAATCGTCGCGCTTTCTTTTCTATCAGAACTTTATCTGCTGGTTCCGTCCGGAGTGCAAATATCTTATTTTCGAGCGTATCAATTTTTTCTTTCAGAAAAACAATCTCATTTTCTTTGTCTTTAATCTCTTTATGAGAACGCTCAATCTGTGTTTGCTGCTTTGCAATTATTCTGTCTTTGATGATGACATTTTGGATTTCTAGTATCATCATCTGGCTGTCCAGCCTGTATTCACCTTCTGGGAAATCCCTTACGATTTTCTGAAAACATTCCAGAGATTTCTGATAGTCTTTTTGTTCGTTGCTGGGATAGGCATAAATGATACCCATTTCGAAGAGAACTCTGTCTGAGACTGCGGGATGTTTCTCAATTATCTGGGCGTATTTTTTCAGAGAAGCCTCGTAATTTCCCTGGTTGAATAAATCATACGCCTCCTGGGAAATTGACCTGACCTGACGTCCCTTGCAACCGGATATGAGAATGGGTGCTATCATGATGCAGGCGAAAAAAAGGCGAAGATACATGCCTATCCTTCTCTGCCTTTTACCCGTATGCGTCTTTGTGCGTGTTAACAATGAGCCTGATGATCGCAACATCAGTCCTTTTCCGATGATATCGCCCTGAATGAGCGAAAAGCGCTCATTTAGGTGTTATATGTTTTTGTTAATCGTTATTAGAATTGATCGAGAGCCTGATCTTTTATTTCTACCATCAGTGAGATGTAAAACGGATTTCATTCCTTTCAAACCATTAACGAATAACTCCCAATCGGTTTTTACCTCAATTGGGGTATCAGTAATACGTTTTGGGATAGACCCCTTATCTAGTAACGGTGGGGTAACCGTTTAAAATATAAGGAAGGGGTGAGTCTTAAAATCCCAACGCAGCAAAGGGGAAAGCCTTGCCCCTCCCTTTCGATTTACTTCTTCATTGATTCCTGAAAAATGATGTCAGCCTGTCTTGCTTTTTCATCTGCGATTCTCGCCTTTTCATCTGCGATTCTCTCTCTTTCCTCTGCCCTTTCTATTGCTTCCTCAGCGCGGGCCGCCGCTTCATTCGCCTTTAAGATGGCCGATTCGGCCGCTTCCTTGGCAGCCTGCGCATCTTGAGCCGCCTGATCAGCTTTCGCACCAATCATCTTTTCGCGGGCCTCCACTCTCTCAAGGTCACCTTTTGTTGCGCAACCCGCTGCAGCAATAGCAAGCGCAAGCATCATTGAAATCACCAAAAGACGCTTCTTCATAATCTAGTCACCTCCTTTCTGTTCGGTTTCCTATACATGATAGCGACTGCAAAATTCCACATTGCCTCATAAAAATTAATGTTCGCTATTGACCTGTTGAAAAAAGATGTACCGCTTTTGGCGGTAAACTACAACCATTTCTTGAATCCTCAATACGGGGCCGCCTCTACCGTTGTAGGGTGATAATCTGACAAGTTAGGCGGCTTGAACTTGCAAGAAAAGGCGTAATTGGCGATATCTCGTTTAGGGTTCAACCAATATACCCTCTATTTCCAAATCAATTTTCATGCGTTTTCCCGCGTCTTTGGCCTCGCCCACAGTATTGAAAGGTCCGGCGATAACACGGTGGCGATCGCTCTTTGACAATACCCTTGCGGGAATTTGGGGACCCTGATGGTTAATAATGGCGGCAAGCCTCAACGCCTCAACCTTGTCGTGCAAAATAGCAGCCAGAACATACCACGCGTCTGTTTTAAGTTCCGGTATTTCCGGTTTGCCATACAATTTGTCTGGGTGCTTGAGTTTTATAGGTTTCGCAACATCCTTTTCACTTCCATGACGGATCTCGAATATGGGAACAGGGATTCCGCGGGCCTCGGTCACGGCTTCCTTAACCTTTTTCCAGTCAACCGCGTGACCGGACTTCTTTTCAATATTTTTTAACTTTGCATATGCCGTCTCCAACTTAGTGGCGCCTGATTCTTCAAAGGGCGTATGCGCTTCTATGTAAACGATTCCATCACGTTGGCCGACGAGATATGGCTGGTTAACAATGTTTACAGGTGTTTTGACCGGGGTGTTTGCGAAAAGCCTCTCTATGTCTTCCGGATAGAGTCTTATACAGCCATTGGTTGCCCGGAGGCCGACACTGGCCGGTTTATTCGTACCATGAATTAAATAACTTGACCGACTTAGATAAAGCGCGTGTTCTCCCAATGGATTTAGAGGTCCCGGTGGTATTTTAGCCGGCAGCGGATCTCCCTTTTTCCGATGATCTTCAGCAATTGAGGCGGGCACATACCAGGTCGGTCGGAACATCTTACGCACAATATACATTTGGCCCATGGGGGTCGGTCGCTCGGTGGTACCGACACCGATCGGGTAGGTCGATACCGCCAATAGTTTACCATTTCCTTTAAAATCAAAGAGCCTCATGGCGGCTAAGTTTATCACGATACCTTTTCTTAAGGCGTCTGGTAAAATAAAGCTCAGGGGCAACAGGATACGCTCTCCGGCTTCAGGCACCCATATATCCAACCCCGGATTCGCTGCACTGACGGTATTGATCCCCAAACTGAAGTGTCTCGCAATATCCGGCAGCGTATCCCCCTTTTTAAGTCTGATGAGCGCCAACCGGCCAATGACGTCATCTTTTTTTGCAACAACAAAATCATTTCGTTCTATCCTTTCCTCCAGGTGGCCTGGAAACGGCAGAGATTTCTCCAAAACTTCTCTCATTTCAGCACAGCCATGTAAAGATAAGATGAACATCAATAGAATTGTAAGTTGAAACCTATTGAATAAGGGTGACGGGTCAGCTGTTCTACACAGATTTCTATAAGCAACCTTTTTTAGTGAAGTAAAATTAAAAATCATATTTTTAGCAAAACTGGATCGTATTGACGCCCAGGGTCCATTCCAACATAAGATCAATATCACGCGAGCTGATGGTATATAGCAAGTATCGCTAATATTTTCAAATTAATGAATCCCTCCACATTCGAACAATTTTTGATTCTATTTGGTATTGTCAAATTCAGAACTACTGATGTATCGTAAAACCTGATACAACAGAAGCGTCAGAAATCGCGCCCATAAAACTGAATTTGGGCGAATTGTTCTGAATTTTTTTAATTTCACGATAGCGTTTCCTATTTAAGGGGGAATAATGAGGTTCAGTGCAAATCAATATTGCAAAAACTAGTTGACCTTTTATCCATGTCGAGGTAACCAACCAAAAACCTGATTGTGCGGGGATTGTCATCTTTATGCAACGAACTTAAACCGGCAGTCTAAAATGAAATTTCTCCGCGATAAACCTCAGAGTACCCTTTTTTTCCGGTTGTTTAGGATAAATTTTTTCATTACACCAAAGTAGGAAATATAGATTTTACTCAGGCAGCTGTTTGTTGACATCTTAGCTTGCTGGTTGATTGTTGGCCTTCAATTCACGCCAAAGAGTTGTTCTGCTAATGCCCAATTTTTGATGATGTCCCCATATAGTTGACAAGTTAATTTATGTTTGATATGCTCGTCTCCAACGATAACCTATAATTTGGAGGCGAGCAATGAATGAAATCGATGATGCTTTTTGTCCTAATAAAGAATGTAAAGACTATGGATTGCAGAATCATGGTAATATTAACGTTCGCGGCAAATATGGTAAAGATAAAACAAAAGATTTGCTATATTGTCGAACATGCGGCAAACGCTTTGCGTCAACGAGAGCAACCGCATTTTTTGGACTTCATTTATCCGATGAAAAAATAGAACAAATTATTCATCACGCCGCAGAGGGCGTTGGCGTGAGAGCAACTGCCCGACTTTTGGGCATAAACAAAGATACTGTAAATAGAGTAATCCTTCGTGCCGGCGAGCATTGCGAATTAATCCTTTCAAGCCTTTTGCGTTCATTGAAATTAAAAGAGACTCAGTTAGATGAATTGTGGTCCTTTGTAAAAAAAAGAAAAGTGTTAGCGAACAAGAGCTTGGCAAAAAGTGGATCTGGACAACCCTCGACACACCGACCCGATTAATTGTTTGCTTTCTCATCGGTGATCGAACGCTTGAAGATGCCCGTCTGTTTTTAAACGATCTAGTTTCAAGAACAAAGGTACAGCCTTTGTTTACTTATGATGAACTGCCTCATTATGCTAATGGCTTGAAGGAATTATTCCATAAGTTAATTGCACCAGAGCCAACTGGTCAGGCAGGTAGCCCACGTAACCCTGAAAAGATCATTGACGAGAATTTAGATTACGCGACAGTTCATAAAACCCGAAACAAAGGGCGTATTGTAAAAGTAGAGACAAAAGTTGTTTTTGGTTCATCTGCTCGCATTGAAAAAAGACTAGAGCAATTACCGGGTAACACAATCAACACTTCATATGTAGAACGATCAAACCTGAACTGGCGAATGTGGGATGCTTATTTGACACGCAAAAGCCTAATGTTTGCCAAATCGTTTCGTTGGTTAAAATCAAAATTTGCAATCTGTGTTGGGTTTTATAATTTTATCAGGCCTCATGAAACGTTAAGTCGATGACAAGACCGAGTGTTCCGGCCGAACACACCGGCAATGGCTGCCGGGATAACAGATCATCGATGGACAATAAATGCACTGCTGAAGTACCGAGCAACTGTCAACTAAATACGGACACTACCGAAAAGGGATTGTCATGAAGATAACCCTTGAGGGAAACGTATTTACGTTTGGAAAAAATATGGATACCGACCAAATTTATCCGGGACAGTATTTGGAACTGGCACAGGTAGAGGATATTAAACAGCATGCCCTGGAAGGCGCCGACCCAGATTTTGTAAAAAAATTCAAAGCCGGAGATATTATCGTGGCAGGCGCCAATTTCGGATGTGGCTCCAGTCGTGAACATGCGGCTATCGCCCTTAAGGCCGTCGGCACGAGCGTCATTCTGGCAGAGTCTTTTGCTCGAATTTTCTACCGCAATGGGATCAATCTTGGGTTACCATTGCTTGTCAGTCCCGGCATTACGGATCACGTAACGACGGGGGACACATTGAAAATTGATCTAAAAGAAGGGGTGGTCTACAATCAGGCAATCGGTGCCGAATTGAAGGTGCAGCCGATGTCCGGTTATGTCTTTGAAATTTTAGAGGCCGGAGGCATCAAGCCATTGGTGAAAAAGCAATTGACAAGGAGCGGAAAACAACCATGCTGAAGATAGCCGAAGTGAAATGCGAATTGCTAAAAATGCCCCTGCCACGTCCCATGCAGTCCGGGTCATCCAGCGGGACAAAAGGCGGCCCCGTCAGGCATATCTATATGCCGCTGGCAATTATTAAAACAGACAGCGGCATCACCGGCACCGGATACGGCTGGACCCTGTTGGGGGCGCTACCGCCATTCGGTGTGTTATCCGGGATGATTTTACACCGCTTTTAATTGGGGAGAACCCGCTGGATAATGAGCGGCTCTGGACCAAACTGAACAAACGCTTGCAAACCGTCGGTCGCACCGGCGTGGTCAATGAAGCCCAGGCCGCCGTGGATCTGGCCTTGTGGGATATCAAAGGCAAGGCCGCGGGCATGCCCGTTTACAAACTCCTGGGTGGTACTCGCGAAAGTGCACCGGTGTATGGCTCGGACGGCGGTTGGCTGTATATGAGCGTCGAAGAGATGATCGTCGCTTTCAAACAGTATTTAAGCCAGGGCATGATGGGTGTAAAAATGAAACTGGGACATGAAGACCCGAGGATCGATATCCAACGCGTGACGGAGGTCCGCAAGGCATTGGGTGACGATATCTGGATTACGACCGACGCCAACCAGAAATGGGACTATCCGACCGCAATGATGGTTGGCCGCGAGCTGGAGCAACTGAATGTTGCCTGGTTTGAAGAGCCCCTGTGGTGTGACGATATTCCCGGCCATGCAAGACTTGCCGATGATTTGGATATACCAATTGCCATGGGAGAAACACTGGGTTCCCGCTACGAATTCGATGCCTATATCCGTGCCGACGCGGCAGATATCCTGCAACCGGACATATGCCGCGTGGGCGGCATAACCGAAATGATCAAGATCGTCCATATGGGGCAAGTTGCCGGCAAACCCATTGCGCCTCATCATATGATGGAAAGTACCATTCAGGTTGCCTGCGGTGTCATGTCATCCGGTCCAATAGAGTACATGCCCTGGGTGCCCGGCGCTTTTTCCGATCCAATGCGAATTGAAGACGGCCAGATGTTCCCTCCCCGAAAACCGGGCCTCGGCCATGAGATACCCGAAGATGTGATACAAAAACATCACATTGAATAATTGGTCATTGTTCTGGAAGTCGGTCTGATTACCCCTCCCGTGGGTCTTAATGTCTTTGTGTTGAAGGCTGCGGCGCCCACCGTGCCGATGACCGTTATTTTCAGGGGAATCCTGCCATGCTTACTGTCAGCCTTTCTAGCCATTGTCCTATTGACGATCTTTCCCCAAATTGCCCTTTTGATCCCTTCGATGATGTAAGAGGAGAGCGAAATATGAATCTGGCGAAAAACTTGGAAATGTCCGCTTTCTACTTCCCAAGGCGTCTTTAAGTCAGTGGACGCCGAAAGAACGGACACGGCCGCTATTTTGTATACCGGCGGGACCACGGGGATTCCCAAAGCGGTCATGTTGAGTCACGAAAATATTAACGCCGCCATCCATACAGTTGTGCACCATGAAAAGTCCACAGAATACGACAAGGCGCTCTGCTTTCTGCCGTTTAACCAAGTCTTTCGACAGATGCACATCATGAATGCCACCATCCTCAGCGGTGGGTGCCAGGAGCTCATGCCCGGCTTCGACCTGGACCGTGTTTTAGCCCTCATGAAGGCGGGTCGCATTACCAAGTTTTTCTCCGTCCCCACCATCTATGTGCGGCCGTTGACCCTGGATGGGCTCAAGGAAACCATGAGCGACGTCCGGTACTGTGTCGACGGCCTGAAGGACATGATCATCACGGGTGGCGAAAACGTCTATTCCCTGGAAGTGGAAGAGGTGCTCTACGCCCACCCGAATGTACAGGAATTTGCCGTCATCGGTACGCCGGAAAAGGAGTGGGGCGAAAGAGTCACCACCGTCATCCTCCCGAAACCAGGCCAGACCATCGACCAAAAGTAGTTGAGAGATTTCTTAAAAGCCGGGTTGTCTGCATACAAGGTTCCCAAACCCTTTTCCATGGTGGATGATTTTCCTAGAAGCCCGGCCGGCAAGTTGTTGAAACGGAAACTGCGCGAATCCGTCCTCGAAAGCGAAGACTCGGCCTGACTGGAAATTATTCTAGTTGCGGATGCCAGTCAACTTATCCCTATGGAAAAAACCAAAGAAATTATAGCGAACGGAAATTGAGCGAGAATGGAAAACGGTTTGGCATAGGGCTGGTGAATGCATATCCTCACCTCTGCCGGTTTTATCCTACCGTGAATCCGTCCATTTTTATATTTGTAAGCAAAATCTAAAACGAAGTGGATTCTTTAGAAATTTTGAACTAATAGCAGTTCTCCACAATTCAGCCCTTACAACGGAGAAAAATGATATCTTTAAATTTTTAAGACCCTGATACTTCAAGCTTTGTTGGAGATAGCACAGGTCTTAGAAGCTATTTAGAGAGCGAAATCATATCTTCCAGCGTGGATTTTGAATACCATCTTCCAGCTGCCATGACACCACGATTATCTTGAATATTTGAAACATCTTCCAAGGGATTTTGATTAACTAAGATGAAATCTGCCCTTTTGCCAATTTCGATGGTTCCAAAGTCATTCTTTCCTGTCATCGCTTCAGCAACATTCGCTGCATTTTTTGTGCATGCAGCAATCGCTTGATAAGGAGAAAAACCGAGGTCGGTAACTATGCGCATTTCATTGTGCAAAGACGAGCCATGGACAACACCAGAAAGCTTTCCTGCATCTGTTCCCAATACCATAGGAATGCCAGCCTGTGACAACTCAATAAAAAGATCCCTGCATAAGGTACGAAAGAAAGTGGCCAACTCCTTACGCCCGCGAAAAATTTGACTGGCATAGCCTTTGCCTTCGCTTGTCGCGGCGTCGATCATCACAAGTGTTGTGCATATGACAATCTTGGTCTCGCCAAGTTTGTCCACCAGGATTTTTGTCCTCTCTTGTATACTTTGTTGAAAGTTAGCATTGTTGAAATCCAACGAATTGCTGTTCATTTTGACAAATGCATCCGCAATATACGGCCACCAGCCGTGTGGACTGATATTCTTGTCTCTATCAAAGTCCACTAATTCTTGAACCAACACAAAAATATGGGCTATCTCATTCATATCCTCCGATATTACACCATTCAAGCCAACAGAAAAGGGTATGTGCCCTACAGTATACAGTTTCATTTCTTTTGCTACACTCATTGTCCTTCTGTAATCTTGTTCAGAGAAATATTCATATATCTTTATACAGTCATAGCCCTTCTTGGCATGTTTGGTTACATATCTCCAGGGTTGAACTTCGTACCCGCGTATTATTGGACCAGTGGTGTATATCTTAGGGCCAATTCGCTTTCCTCCCTCAATCTCATTTCTCCAATCTTGGATGAATGCCCTGCCCAGAGCGTTCTCTGTCGCATCCATGTTTCTTATAGCGGTGACACCATTTGCAATACAAAGCTTCAATGGAAGAGTCGATTTCACTCTAATGTGTGCGTGCATGTCTACAAGACCAGGCATTAAATAGCATCCAGTTCCATTAATAATGTGAGCTTTTTCAGGTAGCTTTACTGCATTGGCAGATTCAATCTGCCAGATTTTTTTACCCTTGACGATAACTGTTTGGTTCTCAATGATTTTTTCTTCGGTCATGGGAATTAGGTTTACATTTACAAGCGCTGTAACTTGATCCTTATTTTGGGCAGAGGCAGGCTTGCTGGTTTGCTTCTTTGGCACACTGCAGCCTGCCATGAGTAGGACCATCAAGGCGAGCAGAGCGAAAAATATAGCAAATCTTTTCATTGTGAGACCTCTCTAATCCAAGTTCTCAATTTCCGGTAATACCCAAACACAATGTATTTCTCTGATTTTTTGTAGAAGTAGGATTTAACTTGGCAATAGCGCAAGTATCAGCCGATTACTGATAGATTGATCTGAAATCCCGAAAAATTGAAGATATGCTCTAATTTTACCTCAAATTTGTGCCGCTTCAGATGTTAGATTGCTTGCCATACTCTGAAATCGAAAAATTACTGAAATTTTTACAGCTTTCTTTTGGATATCTTTGGCTTTAAAAGGTTCGGTTGGGAAAATAATTTAAAAATTATTAGGCCAGAAAAAAATTGCGAATAAAAACCCGCTATCGTTCGTTTACCCCAGTCGGTTTGTAAATGTCAAATCCAAATACCGAATTGGTTCTTCATAATAAAGTCTGAGCTTTTCCTCTCACTTCGGGGGCACATTGGAGTTGTAGCAGTCACGGAAAATCTTCCAGGAACCGTCGGTCTGTCTCTTGAAAATAGTCAAGTATTTGCCGTTAACCTTTTCTGTCTCGCCCCCTACCTTAGGTGTTAAAGTTGCTGTAAATGTCCCACGGGCAAATCCCCAGTCTCCGGCTACCCTGGTTTCCTCAATCTTGATATCTTGACTCTCGTACTTCCATTTTTTATGCCCTTTACGTTTACTTTCCTCTAACGCCGACCTTCCGTAAACTGCAGGCTTATTTGGCCCCATCTTTATAATGTCCTTATCGTGCACAGATATATAGGGTTCTGTGTCTCCAGCTATGTTGGCAGCAGAGTAGGTATCAAGAATATTCCGGACAGCTGTTCTAAAAGCGTCTGCATCATCACCAGCGGATACCATAATAGAACAAAAAAAAGTTAGAAAAACCGAGACTACAATAATAAAAATTGATTTTATCATAAGAACCTCCTTACTCTTACGCAATATTTTAGGAATGTTGAGATAGAGTCTAGCAAGGTCATAGAAA
Source organism: Desulfobacterales bacterium (assembly GCA_050124355.1). Lineage (GTDB taxonomy): Bacteria > Desulfobacterota > Desulfobacteria > Desulfobacterales > JAFDCJ01 > JAFDCJ01. The sequence goes on from JASFFJ010000045.1 coordinate 14,295, forward strand.
GAATTAAAAAAGCCTCCAGAGACTATAACCCCCCAGAGGCTTTTATTTCGGCATCTTCTGGTAACCCTCTGTCATAGCTTTCTCCACGAGAATTAAGGCATTCTGATTGTTAACTGGCAGCAGGAATGTACCTTACAACCGGGGATTTTCTGATCTGGATTCGATTCCGTTCAGCGTGAGGTTTTAGATTTTCGGATCTGTGCGGCAAAGGAGCTTGGATAAGAAATTTATCAATTCATTACTGTATGAAAATAAGGATAAGACTGGTTATTGTCAATAAAATAAAATAGTTAGTGATACAATGTGGCAATTGAAGAGGTGGACGCATGGGAATTTTAGGGTGTAGATAGCTAATAAGTGTTTTATCTATTTTCCCGCAGAAGATAAAACGGAGCCTATCATTTTTTGATTCAAAAATATTGCCAAAATCTGAAACCGGAAACTTGCTGAAGTTTATACAGTTCTTATTGATATCATAATGATTCTAAATTCTTAATAGCTCAGGTGTGAAAAAAGTATATCCTGAATTGGTCCAAAAAAAACTGATGTCCTCATTCTCGGTAGGCGCTTCCAACAAAATTGCCGGCGGTATCCCGGCGGCAGCGGGGCTCAAGATGTGCACGAACTGCTGATCGTCAACGGCAGGTTGTAATCAAAATTAACCCCCGGGTCAGGCTTGATTCGGGGATTGATAATCTCATATTAAGATTCATTATTTGTTGGTTCGCCGCAACCAGTGCACACTGTTGGATCGACATTCAGAGCAAGTGCGTTCCCGCTTGGCATTGAATGTACTGCCCCAACGATGTCCGCAACGCATGCATGCAAATTCGACTTCTTGTTCTTCGTCGGCCGGCTTGGGATTGCGGGGCCGGGGCACACGAGCCTTGACCAAAGCGCTGCGGGTAAACTCCAATTCTTCCGCAGTAACCGACTGACGCTTTTTTTCCGTCTCATGCATGATGCTCTGCCAGCGTGCACCTTCGGCTGCAGAACACCATTCCAGCAGCAGTCTGTCAGCTCGGATGCCGGCCTTCTCAAGACCGTCCCACAATCCATCGATCCGCCTTACAGTGCTGCGGTTAGCGTCGATGTAATGGCAATCAACGTAGTGGCAGCCAGAAACAAGCACCACGGGCGCACCTTTTTGAAATGCGTACCACACAAATTCCGGACTCACACGACCTGAGCACATGGTCCGGATGACGCGTGCATTGGGTGGATAGGCCATACGGCTTACGCCTGCCGTATCAGCCCCGGCGTAGGAACACCAATTACAGGCAAAGGTGACGATTTTTTTGGGGGAATCCTCATCCAAGATGGCGTCAATCTGCGCATAAATAGCCTGATCCGGAAAATGACGCATTTCTATGGCGCCAAATTTGCATTCAGCAGCGCAAGTGCCGCATCCGGCACAGGCTGCGCTGATTACCTGCGGAACCTGCTTCTTTTGCCAGGTGATCGCGCCAAAAGGGCATACCTTAGCACATTGGCCGCATTTCGTGCAGGCTTCTTCATACACGGCCGCTGTGATGGCTTCAACCGCAAAGCGGCCCTTGCCCAGAAGAATGGCGGCGTGTGAGCTTGCGGCACTGGCCTGGGTGACGCTTTCACGGACGTCTTTGGGACTCTCGGCCGCACCCGCAATAAAGACACCCTTTGTCGGTGTATCCACCGGGCGCAATTTCGCATGGGCTTCCTTAAGAAAACCACTCGGCGATTTGGCGATACTGGTCATCTGCCGGATGACCTCGGTATGGGTAGCCGGTGTGGCGCCGACGGCCAACACCAGCATGTCAAATTCATGATTCTCAAGACGTTTTTCGATGGTATTTTCGACCGTCACCAGTAAATTATGTGTGCGTGGATCTTCACGCACCTCACCGGGTAATCCACGTATATAGCGCACCCCATGGCCTCTGGTTCGCATCAGAAGCTCCTCAAAACCTTTTCCATAGGCGCGCAAGTCAATATAAAAAACGGTAACTTCGGTATCCGGATAGTTATCCATCAGGTACTGGGCGCTCTTGATGGTGTTCATACAGCAAATCGTGGAGCAATAGGGATTGCCGCGTTTCTGATCCTGGGTTCGTGAACCAACGCACTGAACAAATCCAATGCGTTGAGGCCTTTTCAAATCCCCGGGCCGGCCCAGATGGCCCTCCAACGGCCCGCCGGTGGAGATCAAGCGCTCAAATTCAATGCTGGTGACCACGTTCACAAAACGCGTATAACCGTATTCGTCAAGGGCTGTCGGGTCATAGACATCCATGCCGGTGGCAACGATAATGGCTCCAACGTCAATTTCGCACAGTTCGTCTTTCTGGTCGAAGTTAATACTCTTTTTTTCACAGATTTCAAGGCACTTACCGCAAGCGATTGGATTGTCACCCAAACAATCTTCAGCCGATATGATATAAGCAGAGGGTACGGCCTGGGGAAAAGGAATATAGATCGCCTTGCGACTGCTCAGGCCCATTTGAAATTCGTTGGGGACTACCACCGGGCAGACCGTCGCACATTCGCCGCAGGTGACGCACGCCTCTTCATCGACATAGCGGGCCTTTTTGCGAACCCGGGCTTTGAAGTTGCCCACATATCCGGATATATCTTCCAATTCCGAGTGGGTCAGAAGTTCAATTCTGGGATGTCGACCGACATCCATCATCTTTGGACCCAGAATTCAGATGCTGCATTCAATATCCGGGTAAACTTTGTCAAGGTGGGCCATCATCCCACCGATAGAGGGCTTTTTTTCGACCAGATAGACTTGATGACCAAACTCCGCCAAATCCAGGGCCGCCTGCATACCTGCCACGCCACCGCCGATAACCAATGCCGCGTCCGTGACCGGAATTTGTTCCTCATCCTGGGGGTAAAGCCACTTTGCCCTTGATATCGCCACCTTAACAATGTCTTTGGCTTTGTCCGTGGCGGCCTCACTGTCTGGGGTCACCCATGAGCAATGTTCACGGATGTTGGCCATCTCCAGCAGATACGGATTGAGTCCCGCCCCCTGAATACATTGCCGAAAGATCGGTTCATATGAGGAGGGAGAACAGGATGCAACCACGACGCGGTTCAATCGATTCTCAAAAATAGTCCGCTGGATCTCCTGTTGTCCCGGGTCAGAGCACGTGTACTTGTTGCGAACCGACACGACAACATCCGGAAAGGCCTCAGCGAATTCGCGCACTTCCTCGGTGTCAACAATTCCGGCAATATTTGATCCACAATCGCACACAAAAACCCCGATACGCATATCTTCGTTAGCCAACGTGTTCCTCCTAATTTAAATTTGATTCATTTAGACAGGAGCACCCGTAATCAATACCCCCTGTTACGCTGCCACATCTCATAATGTTGACCGCGAATTAGTTCTTTTTCTTTCCAGGCTTTCCGATCGCGGACAGCTTGTTCGATGGCATCCTGAAATGCTTGCCGGAATTCATCCGAGTCAAACTGTGATTTGGGAAAAAAGTCAAAGGCCTGAAACTGCTTGAAAGCTTTACGTTGAGTCTCCATAGTTCCGTACCCGGTTACCATGATGACCCGCGTAAAAGAGAGTCGTTTCCGGATTTCGGCCAACAGCCGCATGCCGTCCTCATTGGCTTCTTCAGTCTCTATCAAACGAATATCCAAAATCACCAAATCCAGGTCTTTGTTTTCCTTAATATACACCAATGCGGCATCTTTGGTGCCCACCGCTTCCACGAGATGGCCCTCACGTTCCAGCAGGCCAGATAATATGTCGCGCCAATCGGCATAATCGTCGACAATGAGAACGTTGCCTCGCATCTTTTTCTCCGCTCAAAAGGTTCAAAGGTTCAGGGTTTAAAGGTTCAGAGTTCAAGATTTAAGGTTGACAGTGCTGTAAAAAGTCCATCTGCCGTCATGCCGGACTTGATCCGGCATCCAGAACCCCTTGAATTTACTGGATTCCGGCTTTCGCCGGAATGACGTTAAATCGGAAAAACCGACTTTTTGCGAGTTTATCAAGGTTAAGTGTATTGCGTTTTGTGTCTGGTCTTTGATTCCCCGAATTCCGAATTCCCAATTTCAGGGCTCTTGACCCCAATTGGAAAAACTTCTCGGGAAGCTCTGATATCTAAAGAACCTACAAAATTTGTAGTAAAAATATGCGTAAATTCAAGATGCAACAGATTTTATCAAAATAAATGGAACGATAACCCAGAAAAAGGTATTATCGATGTCCTTTATATTAGTTAGAGACCTCAAATTAAAAAAATTCAGAACGATTCGCCCAAATTCAGTTTTATTGACGCGATTTCAGACCTTTCTGTTGCATGCGAATTTACGACACGTCAAGAGTTCTGAATTTCGAATTCACTTTTCTAAATCCCTCAATCCGCTGCCTTTTGACTTCTGTCATCTGTTTTCTGACACCTTATTATAGCTCTTATGAAACTTAATTGCTAAATTTTGTTGGATTAGTAAAAAGTTCCGAATTTGTCATGCCGGACTTGATCCGATATCCAGAATAAGGTGGAATTACTGGATTCCGGCTACCGGATCGAGTACGGCACAGGCCCCGCCGGAATGACGCTTTAAAGAAATTTTGGCTTTTCACCACATCGTCAAGTTTCTTTCTCGATCTGACTGGTAGCTTCGCAGGTCAGCGGCCGGGCTTACTCCTGGTTTACTCCAGCGCCGGCTGTCCGTCGTTGACAGCCGGCAACCGCACGGTAAACGTCGCCCCTTTATCCAGATCGCTGTGGCATTCGATTGAACCGCCCTGACGTTCAATAAACGTGCGCAGCCACCACAGCCCAAATCCCAGTCCAGCATCACTGTGTTGAAACATTTTCCACAAATGAATCATCTGGTCCTCAGGAATACCTCTGCCGGTGTCGCTGATCTCAGCAACTACCCAAATGCCGCCATCATCTTGTTCTGTGCGTGCACTCACCTGCAGCCGCCGCTCGTCTCTGTGCTGCATAGCCTTGCGCGCATTAAAAATTAACTCGAGGAATATATCGACCAAAAGCAGACTGCAATTTATCTTCGGAAGGTTCTCTTCGAATTTTCGGGTCACCTCAATTTCTGTCGGCAGATCAGCAGATTCTAAAGCTTCGTTCAGCAGTTGGCCGACATCCAGGCGTGCGGCCGGACCGGATTCCTTGAAGGGTCGAAACAACGCGTCGCTGAGTTTGAGAACAAACTGCGCATTTCGCTCGATGCGTCCTAAATTGGCTTCGATCCAATGCCGCTCTGAATCAGGCATTTCTATTTTAGCAAGCGATCGCATTGTTTCATTGGCGCTCACCGGAACGATTCCCATCAGATTATTGATGCGATGTGCCAAGGCTGTTGCCGCTTGACCCATAACCGCCCATTTTTCAGCAGCCAGCCTCCTTTCCTGCTCAGCCAGAAGCTTTTGGTGTTGACTTGCGTTTTGGATCGCAATGACTGCTTCCTGCGCCAAAGCTACCAGAAGCTCGACATCCTGTTGGTCAAAAGCTGCCACCCGTGAGCTCTCTAAAAGCAAAACGCCCAAGAGCGAATCCGGTTCGGATGGATCCTCTAAGCCATATTGCAGCGGTACCGAAATACTTGAACGCATATCCTCAAATAATATGATGTTTAACGGATCATTACGAACATCAGGGCTCAGATAAGGCCGTCGGTGTTCGGCCACCCACCGAGCGATCCCCTGTCCAATCTGGGGTGTGTAGGCTAGCTTTTCGGTCGTCCAGCCATCGCCGTAATGGGCCTTGAGAACCAGTTTGCCGGATTCAGTATCCAATTGCCTCAA
>JASFFJ010000046.1:0-19774 GCA_050124355.1 Desulfobacterales bacterium
GGCCTGCCCGGGATGTTATTTTTTCATCGGCACCGCGCCAACACCAGCGGCTATCTCTCTGCATCATCCGGGATATGATTTCAACGATGACATCCTGCCGATCGGTGCCGGCTTCTGGACCCAGCTTGCTGAAGCTTTTTTGGCACCGGATAAGCCTTATGCCAGCGGCAAAAGACAATAACTTTTCTTTTCCCCACAGCGGGTTTACGCGGGCGTATAAGCTTGATATAGCCGCAAAAAGGCACAAAAATCACAAAAGTTAAATTCGACAAACTCTTAAAAAGCCAATTTTTACGCGTTAGCGTCATTCCGGCGAAAGTCGGAATCCAGTAATATCAACACGTTCTGGATGCCGGATCAAGTCCGGCATGACGATTTGAGGACTTTTTACGAAACCATCAAATTTCAAGGCTTGTAAATTCAAATTGTTACAATGAACCAAGATCGAAAATCAGACTTTTTACGAGTCCATCAAGCTTAGCTTCATACATGCCAGTAAAAAGACACCCAGGAAGGCCGACCTCGGGTTTCATTTCCCTATTGTTTTTAAACGTAACATATTAAGCCACTCTCAAGTCAAACTATCAGGAAAGAGAATGTATTCGCTATATTCGCCACGCATACAATGGTTGGAACTCATGGACGAGCCGTAGCCACCGGCATTGACGATGGCCAAATAGTCACCCTCGATTGGACGGTGCATTTCTATCTCTTCCCCAAACACATCAATCGCTTCATTGATATTCCCGGCAATCGTGACTTGCACGATTGGAGCGGCTGGATCATGTCGCAGCGGGGCAAACGCATAAGGCATATCGTAATAGGCATAGGAATTATGCATGTTGAAACCGGCGTTGACACCAATAAATAATGTCCCGCGCTTCTCCTCAACCGTATTAATTTCAACCAATAAAACGCCCGCATCCTTAAGCAAATAATCACCCGGCTCCAGCTGGATTTTTACCCCCATATTTCGAGCATGCCGGGCGACGACAGCCGCCCATTGATCCAGATCGAGTCCTTCGTCATCTGGTCGCATCGGCACGCCAAGTCCACCGCCGATATCCAAGGTTTTGACATTGGGACATTGCTCGACAAATTGATGGACACGCGACAATATCTGGTCAAATTGTGCCAAATCAGTAGTCATATAACCTGACCCCATGTGAAAATGCAGGGTATTGACCGGCACACCCAACTGCCTTGCTAAAGCCAAGGCCTCATTAAAACGATCTTCATAAATACCAAACTTCGTGATCTTGTCACCGGAATAGGTAAGATGATCATGATAGGCGACACCCATTTGAGGATTAATACGCAGCCCTATCGATCGCCCGGGGCAACGTGTGGCCAGACGCCGCAGGGTGCTCAGCGAATCCACATTCACATGTACGCGGGGATGCCGGGCAAGCCATTCGATATCTTCATTCGAAACCGACGTATTGGTGTAGACGATTTGCTCTTCGCCAAATCCCAGTTGGCGCCCGAGACGCATTTCATTCGGTGAGCAAACATCGAGTCCGCATCGACCCATAAGTTTCAGAAAAGTTACCAGGGGCAAATAACGGTTGGCCTTGAGAGCAAAGAAGATATCATGCTCGACCTCATGTTTGTCTAAAGCACCATGAATCCGTTCAAGATTCATGGCAATTCGGCTTGCATCGTAAACGAAAGTTGGCGTACCGGCTGATTTCACCAGTTCAGCTAAATTTTGCTGGCCCAAGTGCAGGTTACCTTCTCGATAATCCAATCCTTCCCGGATCCACCAATGTACGCTCATGAAGTCTCCTGAAATTTTACAAGGGCAAATTTGACATACTCGTAAGAAGCCAATTTCTACGCGTTAGCGTCATCCCGGCGAAAGCCTGTGCCGGACACGATCCGGTAGCCGGAATCCAGTAATATCAACACGTTCTGGATGCCGGATCAAGTCCGGCATGACGATTTGAGGACTTTTTAGGAGACCATCAAATTTAGAATATTGGGCTTTGCCGGCTATATGAATCCTAAAAAAAAAATCAAAATCAAGATCAAAAAAGAGGGCATGCATCAACTTATTGATGGTGCCCTTTTTGCGTTGAAATAGCCCTCCGACGGGCTCAGAACCGATAAAAAATTAATAGGCTTACGTCTAAATCCGTAAGCCTATTTCTTTTTCATTGGCTGAGGGACCAGGATTCGAACCTGGGTTAACGGGGCCAGAACCCGTCGTCCTGCCGCTAGACGATCCCTCAGTGATATGTACAGCCGCAGGTTATAATAATTATCTCAACGCGTCAAGGGGAATTTAATGACAATTATCTATATTACCTTCAATAAATTGGATCGCTTTCTCAAGACGAGGTATCACACGTTCGGGTCCCAAAATGGCAATAATTTCAAAAATACCCGGGCTGGCGGTTTTTCCGGTCAGTGCCACCCGTACCGGCTGAGCGATTTTGCCCAGCTTGAGCCCGGTTTGATCCATCACGTCCTTAAATACCTTCTCAAGGTTTTCCTGGTTGTAGGTTGTCAGGAGCGCCAGTTTTTCGGTCAGCAATTTCAAGGGTGGCAATGCCGCCGCTTTGAGGAATTTTCGGGCGGCCTTTTCTTCGTAGATGATATCATCGAGATAAAAAAACTCGGCGGCCCTGGCCATCTCTTCAAGGGTCTTGCAGCGGGGGGCAAGTGTTTCGATGACATGGCAGATATAGTCCTCTTCTTGAATTTCAATGCCGCATTCCTTTAAAAAAGGTGCCAAGGGCGCCACCAAATTCTCCGGAGCGGTTGCCTTGATGTGCTCCGCGTTGAGTGCCAGCAGTTTGTCCGGATCGAAAACACCCGCCGAACGGCCAATATTTTTAAGATCAAATACCCTGATGAGTTCATCGCGGGTAAAAAATTCCTGGTCACCATGGGACCATCCGAGACGCACAAGGTAGTTTACCAATGCGTCGGGGAGAAACCCCTGGTCTCGATATTCAGTTACGGACATGGCGCCATGACGCTTGCTCAGCCGGCTGCGATCGCTGCCAAGCACCATGGGTACATGCCCGAAGGTCGGCAAGGGGGCCTGCAGGGCACGGTAGAGCAGAAGCTGTTTGGGGGTGTTCATGACGTGGTCGTCGCCGCGGATAATCGTATTGATATTCATGGTAATATCGTCGACGACGACGACAAAGTTATAGGTGGGGATGCCATCGCTGCGGCAAATGACAAAATCATCTAGTTCATCGTTTTGGAAAACAATATTGCCTTTGATTACATCTTCGACCACAGTTTTACCGGTGAGCGGAGATTTAAAGCGTATCACCGCGTCGTCTGTTTTTTTCAGTCCTTTTTCGCGGCAGGAACCGTCATAACGCGGTTTTTGACCGCTAGCCATGGCCTGTAGCCGCATGACGTCAATTTGATCCGGTGAACAGGTACAGTAATAAGCGTGGTCTGAATAGATCAGTTTATTAAGATATTCCTTGTATATATCGAAGCGTTGAGTTTGAAAATAGGGTCCTTCGTCCCAGTCGATGTTAAGCCATTGCAAGGCATCGAAAATCGCGTCAACTGAAGCCTGGGTTGAGCGCCGGGTGTCCGTATCCTCGATTCGTAGGACAAATCTGCCGTTCATGTGCCTGGCGTAAAGCCAGTTAAAAAGGGCCGTGCGTGCCCCCCCCACGTGAAGATGACCGGTGGGACTTGGTGGAAAGCGTGTGATAATTTTTTCCATTTACGTCTCCTTACTCGATTCATAAGCCACCGGCTATGCCAGCAATCTAATAAGATAGTTGCCAATGTTGAATCGGTCAAGTCGTCATCTAAACCGACAGATCCGATAAAACAGGGATCAAGAAAATACAGGGTTTTTAAAATTAAAGCGTACAGACTAAGCAATAGTTAACTACTCGATATTAATTTAATTAATTTTATTTTTATTTACTTAACATATCTCATTTGAGTAAGTCGTTGAGAGAGTGTCGTTGTCAACGAATTTATGACGGACGCTTAAGTGTTCATATTTTTCCATAAAAATCCTGCATTTAATGCTAGTTTCCAAATTAGAAGCTGCACCCATAAAATAAATTTGACAAATAATATTAACCGGTTATATTATAGAACGCAACAATCGCCGGTAAACTAGTAGCACGGTTGCCACGCCAACACAAGCAAACAAAAATGATTGAACCCTTGAAAATGCTTGACTTTCATTTGGATTTAAATTACTAGAAGCGCACCGTTAAATATGAGTAGTGGAATATATAAATCTATAAATATAACGAAAGGTTAGGAGATTGCTTATGGCTGTGCCCAAACGGAAAAAATCCAAATCAAAGCGTGACAAACGAAGAACCCATCAAAAAGCAGTGGCCCCAAACCTATCAACTTGTCCTGATTGCGGTGAGGCCAAACTTCCGCATCATGCCTGTCCCAGTTGCGGTCTTTACAAGGGCCGCACCGTTATCTCAACAGACGAGGATTAATACCCTTTCATATGGTCGTTAAATATAAGGAATTCAATTGATGACTGCAGACGAAAGTTCTGAAGGAAGAAAACTCTATGGATTGGATCCGGAATCCAGACAAATGGTACTGGATACTGTCGGTCAACTAAAAAAGCGGCTTTTGACCAAGGACAAAATATTTGAGTTTGACCAAAAAGAAATTTTCCCGGAAGAAACGATCCGGGAAATGCTGGGTCCTGAAATCGGGCTGCAGCTTTTGATGTTGCCGGAAGCCTATGGCGGTATGGGTGGCGGTGCCCGAGACAGCTGCGCCCTAACCCGGGAAATGGCTAAAATCTGCCTGGGCATTACCACCGCATTTTTTGCCATTCAACTCGGTGCGGACCCGATCATTGTCGGGGGGACCAAAAAGCAGAAACAAAAGTGGCTCGGTAAAATTGCCGCCGGCGAGGCCCTAGTTGCATATGCGGTAACTGAAACAGATGCAGGCAGCAATGTTGCTGCCATTAAAACCAAGGCCGAGCCGATAAAGGATGAAGCCGGAGAAATCATCGGCTACAACATAAATGGTACCAAGCAATTTATTTCAACGGGTGGATATGCCGATTTTATCACCTTGCTAGCCAACACCCCTGAAGGCGCAACTTTTTTTATCATCGAAAAAGACACCGAGGGTTACCATCGGGGAAAGGGTGAAGAAAAGCATGGAATCCGGGCCTCAAACACCTCGCCGCTGACATTCAGCGATGTCTTCGTGCCGGTGGAAAACGTTATTGGCGACGTCACCGGGCAAGGTCTGAAACAGGCCAGCAAGGTATTTGGCTATACGCGGTTAATGGTCGCTGCCATGGCCCTTGGCGGTGGTGAAGCTGCCATGGATATTGTCATTTCCTATGCCAAAGAACGAATTCAATTTAAAACAGCGCTGTCTGAAAAACAGGGATATACCCACAAACTGGTCGTGCCCCACGTCGTGAGGCTTGCGGCGGCAGCTGCTTATATCGATGAGGTGGCCCAAAGACTGGATGCCGGAGAACAAGGCCTCGAAGTCGAAGGTTCCATCGCCAAATTGTTTGCAACCGAATCAGCCAACAGGGCAGCAGACGATGCCATGCAGGCCTTGGGCGGATATGGATATATTAATGAGTATGGCGTGGAGAAGATAAAAAGAGATGTGAAAATTACCTGTATTTACGAAGGTACGAGCGAAATTCAGCAAAACATTATCAGTACCTTCCGTTGGAAAAAGACGCGCAAGACCAAAGGAGAATTTTACGCTGGCATTGCCGATGAAATGAACAGACTTGAATCTGCGTGTAGCGATGCCGGTGGCCGTTACATCGGCTTGGCGGCACGGGCTTTGAATCAGACAATTTTTCTGGCAAATGATCATCGGCTGACCCGGGAGCAATTCATCATGTTTAAACTGGCGGATATGATGATGCACGTAGAAGTAGCTGCCAGCCTGGCACGTCGAGCAGCTTCTCTTGCCCGCAACGGCAATGCCGATGCTGAAAAAACGCGTGTTTTTTCCAAGCTATTTGCTAATGAAGTTGCGGAGCTGTCAGCAAGCAACATCTTGAAAATTTTACTGGGTTCCGGCATATTTGAGCCGGAGAAGATAGCTTCTTTTTTGGCCGAAACATCCCATACAGCATTAACTGAAAGTTATCGGAGCTTGGTTCCTTGCATGGACCGTGCAGCCGACATCATTTTTGAGCGTACACCATAAGCTGAAAGGAGGAAAACTTGCTATTCGAAAATAAAGTGGTGATGGTTACCGGAGGGGCGGCCGGGATCGGGCGGGCTACGGCGGCAGGTTTTGCTAAAGAAGGCGCAAAGGTTGCGATCTGTGATGTCAACCCAGAAGCGGGCAAAACCACCGCTGAATCGCTCGGGCCTGAAGCCATGTTCCGACAGGTAGACGTATCCGATAACAAATCTGTAAATGACTGGGTGGAAAGCGTTGTGAGTCAATACGGGCAAATTGACGTACTGGTTAACAATGCCGGAATTACCCGCGACGGCTTGATTATGCGCATGAAGGAGGCCGACTGGGATGCCGTGCTTAATGTCAATCTTAAAAGCGCATTTAACTGTATCAAGGCGGTTTCTAAAACGATGGTTAAGCAGCGCTCGGGACGAATCATAAATTTGGCTTCAGTGGTGGCGGTAAGCGGCAATCCGGGACAGGCGAATTACGTCGCTTCAAAGGCCGGCATTATCGGACTCACCAAATCCGTTGCCAAAGAACTGGCAAGCCGGACCATTACGGTAAATGCCGTGGCGCCAGGGTTTATTGAAACAGATATGACGGCCTCCCTGGCGGACAAAGCCAGGGAAGCGATGGTGTCCCAGATTCCGTTGGGGCGAGCCGGAACTGCGCGGGACATTGCCGCTGCGGTGATGTTTCTGGCATCTGATCATGCCGCCTACATCACCGGGCAGGTTATTCATATCAACGGGGGCATGTATATGTGATATAGGTTAAAAGGTTCAAGGTTCAGGGTTCAACGTACAGGGCTAAGGTCAAGAAAAGCGTTAAAGATCCGAGGTCCTCGTTAAAAATGCTTATTTTTCCAAATAATTGTCCATTTGGCTGCAAATTTTGGATTCGAGGAATCGCTGGGCTCTATCAATTCACAATTGACAGAATCCTTATAAGGGCACGATAAACTGATACGGCTGTCTGGGTTTATTTAACCCGAAACCTTGAACTCTGAACCGTGCAACCTAGGTTATATATAAATTCGTCTGAGTCCAATATGGGCCCAGCTAATCACAAGGAGGTATTTCTGATGTCTATCGAAGATAAAGTTAGAAAGATCATTGCGGAAAAACTGAGTGTTGATATGGAAGAAGTCATTCCCGAGGCTTCTTTTGTTGATGATTTGGGTGCAGACTCCCTTGATCTGGTCGAATTAATCATGTCCATGGAAGAAGAATTCGATGTCGAAATTTCCGACGAAGACGCTGAAAAAATTACAACGGTCAAAGACGCTTATAATTACGTTGAAGCGCACTAAGCGATAGTGGCTTTGCTTCGGGACTTTTCCCCCGGATACCGAAAACCGGCTGCTTGATAGCGGTAGATAAAAGCTGATTACTTAAAGTCTAAAAATGCTCAAACCTTTACATAGACGGGTTGTTATCACAGGCATGGGGCTAGTCACACCCTTAGGTATCGGCGTCAAACCGACCTGGGCGTCTGTTTGCGCCGGGCAATCGGGAATCGGTGAAATTACCCGGTTTGACTGCTCAGCTTACGCCACCAAGATTGCTGCCGAGGTCAAGGATTTTAAACCGCAGGATTTTATGCCGAAAAAAGACGCTCGGCGTGTCGAACCTTTTATTGCGTATGCCCTGGCGGCAACCCGTATGGCCGTTGAAGACGCCGGCCTGGTGATCGACAGCAGCAATGAAACCAGGGTGGGCGTTATTACAGGGTGCGGGCTTGGCGGACTAAGGTTTATGGAAGATACGGTTTTGCGTGTTTCCCAAGAGGGACCCCGAAGGGTGAGTCCCTTTTTTATTCCGATGATGATCGGTAACATGGCACCGGGGTTGATATCCGTTCATTTCGGTGCCAGGGGACCGAATTCATCCCTTGCGACTGCTTGTGCGGCCGGGGCCCATGCGGTGGGTAATTCTTACAGACTGATTCAAGACGGTACCGCTGATGCCATGATCACCGGAGGTACCGAAGGCGTCATCAGTCCCTCGTGCATCGCCGGCTTCAATTCCATGAAGGCCCTGTCTACCCGCAACGACGAACCCCAAAAAGCATCGCGCCCCTTTGACAGGGACAGAGATGGGTTTGTAGTCGGGGAGGGTGGCGGCATTTTGATCATAGAAGCCCTCGACCATGCCCTTGCCCGAAATGCACCCATCTATGCGGAAATATCAGGGTACGGTATGTCCGGCGACGGGTATCACATGACCTCTCCCCCACCGGACGGCAACGGTGCTGTTCGCTGCATGACGGCAGCTCTTGAGGACGCCGGCATTGACGGTGACCGGATCGACTATATCAATGCCCACGGAACTTCCACTCCACTCAACGATTTATATGAAACCAGGGCGATTAAAACCGTCTTTAAAGAGCACGCCTATTCCTTACCGGTAAGTTCCACCAAATCGATGACCGGTCATTTGCTGGGGGGCGCTGGGGGAATTGAGATGGTGTTTACAGCCCTTAGTGTATATGAAGATATGATTCCGCCGACGATCAATTATGAAAACCCGGACGAGGATTGCGATTTGGATTATGTGCCCAATACGGCCCGCAGCAAGAAAGTGGAATATGCAATGACCAATTCATTTGGTTTCGGCGGTACCAATGCCACGCTGATATTGAAGAAATATAAGGAATAAGCATGTCGACAAGTGCGATTCAACCATCCATTATCATCGGCTGTGACCACGCGGCCTATCCTTTGAAGGAAAAAGTTAAGATCCATCTTGTCCATAAAGGTATCGATGTCGTGGATGTGGGCACCGATAATGAGAAATCGGTGGATTATTCAGACTTTGGCGCCAAAGTGGCATTCCAGGTTTCAACCGCAAAGTTCGATCGGGGGATTCTGCTTTGCGGTACCGGTCTGGGAATGTCGATGGTGGCGAATAAATATCCCCGTGTTCGAGCCGCTCTTTGCAATGATCTTTTTTCTGCCATCATGAGCCGTCGGCACAATGATGCCAATATTTTGGTCATGGGCGGACGGGTGATTGGAGAGGCTCTGGCCGCAGAAATCGTCAATAGCTGGCTCGAAACTCCCTTCGAGGGGGGGCGACACCAGGCGCGCATCGATAACTTTGAAAGTTTCGAGAGGATTGAACAGCGTCGGGGTGGAACAATATAGTGGTAAAAAAGAATCTCGTCCCACCCGGGGAACCTGTTGCACCAGCCAACCCTGTTTTCTCTGTGCACGTATGATCATTAACGCCGGCATTAAACAGATTATTGTCAATCCGGCTATGCAGATTCTCTGGCCAAAGAACATTTGGCAGAAGCCGGAATTGAGATAATACAAATTAATTCCGATAATCGGGGAGAAGGTTCATGAAATGTCCATTTTGTGGAGAAATTGACAACAAGGTAATCGATTCCAGGCTGAGCAAGGATGCCAGCGTGATTCGGCGACGCAGAGAATGTATTGACTGCAGCCGTCGTTTTACAACCTATGAACATATTGAAGAAATCCCCATAATGATTATCAAAAAGGATGGACGTCGAGAAGTATTTAATCGGGATAAAGTGCGCAGCGGGGTAAAAAAGGCCTGTCAGAAACGTGATATCAGTATGAACGTCATCGAAGAGTTTATCGATGATCTAGAACGTGATTTGCGAGAAATCGACGAAAAGGAATTACCGGCCTCCGTCATCGGCGAGAAAATTATGGTCAAACTGCACGAATTGGATGACGTCGCTTATGTGCGCTTTGCATCGGTTTATCGGGAATTTAAAGATGTGAACGATTTTGTTTCCGAGCTGAAGAGTCTTTTGAGCAATCACGAAAAAACAGATGGCAAAAGGCAGAAGTCAGAAGACAGAAGTCAGAAGACGGATGATAGATGATAATTGTCAAATGCACAGCAACCAATTCGATCCCACCACCCTAAACCATATTAATCTATTCACTATCCTCTGACTTCTAACCTCTATTCTCTGATTTCCGGAAAATTATGGATGATCGTCATTTCATGAATATGGCACTGGAGCTTGCGGCCAAGGGCCAAGGATTTACCTCGCCGAATCCCATGGTCGGCGCCGTGGTGGTGAAAGATGACCGGGTTGTGGGCAGGGGATATCACAAGATTGCCGGCGGACCCCATGCCGAGACCAATGCACTTGAGGCCGCTGGTGAATTTGCGAAAGGCGCGACCCTCTTCGTCACCCTGGAGCCTTGTAACCATACCGGGCGAACCCCCCCTTGTACCCGAAAGATATTGGAGCTGGGCGTCACCCGTGTCGTAGCGGCCATGAAAGATCCCAACCCTAAAGTTGCCGGGAATGGTGCTGAATTTTTAAAACAAAACGGGGTGCAGGTCACAACCGGTGTTTGCGAGGCCCAGGCCCAACAGCTGAATGAAGCCTTTGTCAAATACGTTCGCACCGGTTGTCCTTTTGTTATGGCAAAATGTGCGGCGACCCTTGATGGCCGGATTGCAACCCGTACGGGAGACTCCAGGTGGGTAACCGGTGAATCGGCACGACGATACGTTCATCAGCTGCGTCATAGGACGGATGCTATCATGGTCGGTATCAATACCATCCGGAATGACGACCCACGCTTGACGACCCGCCTGCCAGGCTTTCAAGGCAGTGATCCCACGCGTGTCATTCTGGACACCCATCTGACCATTTCACCGAATGCACGGGTATTGCAGCAGGTATCCCCTGCGCCTACGATTGTGGTGGCCGGTAATCACGTGGCAGGAAACAAAAAGACAGCAATTGAAAAAACAGGCGCGCGGGTGCTGGAAGTCGCCCTTAAAAATGATCTGATAGATATGAACTTCCTCATGCAGCAGCTCGGTGCCATGGAACTCACCAGTCTGCTTATCGAAGGTGGCAGCCGGGTGCTGGCCTCGGCATTCAATCGCGCTGTAGTGGACAAAGTGTTCTTTTTTTATGCACCTAAAATCCTGGGTGGCGATGACGGTGTGCCCATCTGCAGCGGACCGAGTGCGGAATTAATGGACGAATGCATAGGGATTCGTGACATTGCCGTTCACCGGCTTGGAGATGACGTGCTTATAGAAGGATATGTTGACAAAGGTTGAGCGGTTCTGGGTTCAACGTCCCCGGTTGAAAAACACTCAACCATCAGTTGTAACCATTGAACCTTGAACCTAGATCGAACCAGTCAGGGATTGCACAAATTCTTATCCTGGTTGGGGTTTTTTTCTTCGAGGATTGTTGTCAGTTGTAAAGTTCGGATTCGTTGTTATCTTTAGAACGAAATAGACCAACGCAACGACCTTAAAGATACCAAATCATTAAAACGGCTAAGCCAATGTTTACGGGAATTATAGAGGGTTTGGGTACGATTGCAGGTGTCCGGTCCTCGGGTCAGGGGAAACGAATGACAGTTGAAGCGGATTTTTCGCTGGATCATACAAAAATCGGTGACAGCATATCCGTCAACGGAGCCTGCCTGACTGCAGTGAAAATCGACGGCAAACGCTTTGAGGTGGACGTTTCACCGGAGACGCTACAAACCACGACGTTTGGCAAAGCCAACGTCGGTGAGCGGCTCAATATCGAGCGTGCTTTGCGCCTTTCAGAACGTATTGACGGACATCTTGTGTCCGGTCATATCGATGGGACGGGTATTGTTAAGGATCGCAAAATTCTCAGCAATGCAATCATCGTAACTATCGGAGTCGACGCGTCGCTCACACAATACATGATTGCCAAGGGTTCGGTTGCCATAGACGGTATCAGCCTAACCATCAATACAAGGGAATCAGACAGCTTCTCGGTGAGTGTCATACCACACACGGCCCGATTGACCACCATCGGTTTTAAAAACAAAGGCGATCGGGTGAACATCGAAACCGATATGATCGGTAAATATGTTGAACGTTTCATCAGCGGTAGGCAAGGTATGAGCAGGGAGAACCTTCCGAAACAAGGATCTATTGATCACGCCTATTTGGTAAAAACCGGTTTTATTGACTAACACAAGTCTTAAGCCACCGGCTATGCAGTTGAGAACTTGAGAGATTCTACCGCTACCGTAATGTCACATGATGGTTGCAATATTAATCATTGCCGGCGGCTCACCCATTTAGGTGTCCGCAAATAGACACGACAGTCACAAAAATAAAAGTTCAGAGCCTGTAATTTCAATGGGCTAATAATGTTTGGAGATTATCAGGTAAAATGTCACAACTAACGAGTGAAGAGGCCATCAGGGAAATCAGAGAGGGCCGAATGGTCATCCTTGTGGATGATAAGGAACGGGAAAATGAAGGTGATTTTTGTATGGCGGCAGAAAAGGTGACGCCGGAAGCCATCAACTTCATGGCCAAATATGGCCGTGGACTCATTTGCGTGTCGATGACGGCAGACAAAATAGACAAGCTGGACCTGCCTCCGATGGTTGATATCAATACATCTCCTTACGGAACCGGTTTTACTGTATCTATCGAAGCTCGCTGCGGTGTGACCACCGGCGTTTCGGCTGCCGATCGGGCCACTACCATATCAACCGCCGTAGCTGCGGATGCCAAGCCCCGTGATCTCGTAAGACCCGGCCACGTGTTTCCCCTGCGGTCCAGGGATGGCGGAGTGATGGTGAGAGCCGGGCAGACGGAGGGATCCGTTGATCTGGCACGTCTTGCCGGTCTACAGCCTGCCGGTGTCATTTGCGCAATTATGGATGAAGATGGAACCATGGCCAGAATGCCGACGCTTGAAAAAATCAGTGAAAAACATGGGATTGGTATTTGCACCATCGCAGATCTGATCGAATATCGGATGCGCACGGAATCTTTCGTGCATCGTTCTGCCGAAACCACCATACCAACTTCGATTGCCGGTGATTTCAAGGCCATTGTCTATGAGAACGATGTCGACAGTTTGCTGCATATCGCCATGGTGAAAGGCGTTGTCAAACCGGAAGAGCCGATATTGGTGCGTGTTCATTCAGAGTGCCTGACCGGTGATATCTTCGGATCCATGCGCTGCGATTGCGGACAGCAGCTGCAGAAGGCCATGTCGAAAATGGAAGAAGAAGGCAGCGGGGTATTGCTGTATATTCGGCAGGAGGGCCGCGGCATTGGGCTGGTCAACAAAATTAAGGCCTATGCGCTGCAAGAAGAGGGTTATGATACCGTTGAAGCCAATGAGAAACTGGGTTTTGCGCCGGATATGCGGAGCTACGGCATCGGGGCGCAAATTTTAGTTGATCTGGGAGTCCGAAAAATGAGACTGCTGACCAACAATCCCAAAAAAATGGTGGGCCTTGACGGATACGGTTTGAAGATCGTCGAACAGGTTCCCGTCGAAGTCACCCCCAATGAATTCAACAAGTGTTATCTGGAATGCAAAAAACTGAAAATGGGGCACCTGCTGAACGTGGAAGCGAATCCGTGATTTGGTTAATTAGTAGAATCGTCAACAAATGAAGAAAGGAGTACACATGCCGAGGTTCCATGAGGCAAAACTCATTGCTGAGGGTAAAAAGTTTGCATTGGTAGTCAGCCGGTTCAACGACTTTATCACTGAACAACTCTTAAACGGTGCACTCGATGCGCTGGTTCGTAGTGGTGCTGCAGATAAAGACATTGAAGTGGTCAAGGTCCCGGGATGTTTTGAAATCCCGCTTGTGGCAAAAAAAATGGCAAATACGAAACGTTTTAACGCTATCATTTGTCTAGGTGCTGTTATTAGGGGCTCTACAACGCACCATGAGTACGTTGGTGCCGAAGTATCCAAGGGCGTGGCCATGGTTGGGATGGAATCTGAAATTCCGGTAATTTTCGGCGTTATTACCACCGATACCATCGAACAGGCCATCGAACGGGCAGGCACCAAAGCAGGCAATAAGGGATGGAGTGCGGCCATAGCTGCCGTGGAAATGGCAAACTTGTTTGAATTAATTGATTGAAGCACCCATGGGCACTCGTCGTCAGGCGCGAGAGCTTGCCATGCAAGCACTCTTTTACATGGATATTCGAAAGGATGCGTCCGAAGAGACACTGGAAAACTTTTACGGTTGTTTTTGCTCTTCCAAAAAATCAAAACCGTTCTTCCGAAAATTGGTGAACGGTGTGTTAGAGACGAAAGATCAGATTGATGCGCTGGTTGAGCGCTTTTCACAAAATTGGAACATCAGCCGTATGTCTTGTGTTGATCGCAATGTGATGCGAATTGCGGTTTACGAAATGCTGTATTGTGATGATATACCACCGAAAGTGTCCATTAACGAAGCGGTCGATATCGGCAAAAAGTTCGGTACCCAAGAATCTGGCGCATTTATTAACGGTATTATGGATAGCATCCGAGAGGCATTGTTAGAAGAAGGCACCTTGCAAAAGACGGATGTTGCAAGGTTTGATGCAGTTGAATAAGGAGGATGATTTGATCATTAAAACACTAGCTGTTGGACCCATCCAGGCAAATTGTCATATCCTGGGCTGTGAAGAAACATTGGCGGCGGCGATTATAGATCCTGGAGACGAATCTGATCGAATTCTTCACGCGTTGGCGGAGTCAAGTTTGACGGCCAAACTCATTATAAATACCCATGGCCATTTTGACCATGTCAGTGCGAACAAGCGGCTAAAAGAGGTAACCGGTGCACCGATACTCATCCATTCTCTTGACGCACCGATGCTCGACCAGCTTTCCAGCAGTGCTGCTGCCTGGGGTTTCACGTCAGATAATTCTCCCAAGCCTGATAAAGAGCTTAATGACGGCGATGAAGTCGAGTTCGGTCATACGTCGCTAAAGGTAATTCACACCCCGGGTCACACGCCGGGCGGTATCTCTCTTTATGCCCCTGATTTTGTTTTTGTGGGAGACACTCTATTTGCAGGCTCCATCGGACGCACCGATTTTCCGGGCGGCAGTTTTAAGACCCTCAAGGAAAGTATACGCAAAAAGTTGTTTGGTTTGGGCGATCATGTAAAAGTTTATACAGGGCATGGGCCTGCCACAACTATCGGGGAAGAAAGACGCGCCAACCCATTTGTGGGTGATAAGGCCTCCTATTTCGGCTAAGTGCTGGGACAAAATCATGATATTTTTGACCCCTCATAGACATCGGATTTTGAATTTTAGAATTCGGATTTAAGGTTCGCCTATGGCGGATCAATTTAATAATGCTTAAATAAAATTCAGAACGATTCGCCCAAATTCAGTCTTATTGACCCGATTTCTAACATTTCTCTTTCATCAGATTTTACGAGACATCCGTAGTTCTGAATTCTGCTTGAAGCTCCCCATACTCGATCCCCTGTCGTTTTAAAATATCGTAGTAGATCATGATCCTTTTGATATAAAGAACGGGTTCAGTACCCCGGCAATAGCCATATTTTGAGTTTTTATAATACTTCCGGAAGCGTAGCAGCGGCAGCGTTTCGGCCAGAGATTCCCATGAGTCCGGGTCAAGATTCATTTTGATTGCCAGTTGGCGGGCATCCTGGATGTGGCCCTGGCCTATGTTGTAAGCTGCCAGGGATATGAGTAACCGGTCGGTACCGTCTGCAACATCAAAAAGGTCAAAGAGGTTTTTCAAATGTTGTACCCCGGCATTGATATTTTCCACGGGGTTATAAATATCTTCTACCCCCAGACTTCGGGCTGTTTTCGATAGAAGCTGCATCAAACCTTTTGCGCCGGCAGGACTTTTAGCCCGGGGATTTAGATGGGATTCTTGATATATCTGAGCGGAAATCAAGCGCCAGTCAAAACCGTGTTTTTTAGCAGCCGCCTTTATAAAGGGGCTATAGCGGGATAGCCTTGTTTTAATTCTGCGGTGAAAGATGCTTAAATCGACGTAATCGAAATTGGTAACATCGCCATAATATTTATTGTAAATTTCATCGTATTTACCGTTTTTCTTTATAATTTCAAAAAATGAATTGATTTTTGCCTTTAACCGTCGAGCCTTGGGATGCACCGCCCAGCCTAATTGTCGTAGATCACTGATTGCACCTGCCATAATTGCTCCCGGATAGTGGCGCCGGTTCAACAAGGCAACATTGCTGTCAGCAACGGTAAATTCGATTTCTCCACTATCCACATATCGTATCAACTCTTCCGCGGGCAAATCGTGATGGAGCTTGATGGTAAATTCAATCCCCTGTTTTTGAAGCTCCTCAAGCCGCTCCCGGGATGATGTGGCTGTTCGAACATGAATGGTCTTGCCGGAAAGATCCTCCGGTTTTTTGATTTTTGGGCTGTCGCGCCGGGAAATAATATGTTGTTGGATATCCATGTATCCATTTGAAAAAGCAACCTGTTTTTGTCTTTTGGGCGTAATGGTCATACCAGCAGCGATAAAGGCACCGGTTCCATTCTCCAATGCCGGGATCATTTCTTCCCAATCCTCAGTGAGTTGCACTTCCAGCTTGACTCTCAAGTAATCAGCAAATTTCTTGGCCAGCTCATATTCGAATCCCATGGGTTCTTCACGGTAAGTATAGTAGCAATGCCCCGAGTTGCGGGTGATCATTGTAATTTTACCGGCTTTAATAATTTTATGGAGGGTGTAAAATTTGTGATCATTTACGATTGGATTGATTACGTAAAATATGGCAAGCATCCACAATACGAGAATAATAAGCTGAGGGACTGGCCGGCCGCTAAAAATTTTATTGATTGCCGATGATACCATAATCGTTGTCAGAATGCTCCCAGCTGACACGGCTTGATCTTAATACCAAAGGCTTCACAGGCTGCGCTGACATCCATTTTCGGTATTTGGAACATGTGTGCAATTTCCCAGGCAGCATGGCATGAAAGTCTATTTTCGATTAATGCTGCGCGGATAGCCTCTTCCAGTTCTTGACTGCGAGGCGCTTTTGGTTTGACCGCTTTTTTTTCAGGACGGTATCCAAATAAACCCAGTCGGCATTTAACCAGTCTTATATCCATTAGATCGATGCCTCTGCCAATTTCTGCCGGCGTCGCTTTCAGCTCTTTGGCTAGTTGAAAGGCCGCAGCGCATGAAATCTCATTATTTTTGGTTTTATCTTTAATTTTTTGCTTCATTACAGCGTTTATTTGTACATCGACCCCGTGTTTTTCTGAAAATTTTGGCCCTTGCTCCCGTGTCATTTCATATCTCCCTTTAATGGTGTGGTAGAGCGGTAGTGGGTATTGCCTATTTTACTTGAATAATATCACGTGGTTTGATAACCTCAAATTGTTGAAAAAGTATAACATATTTCTAATTCGATTTGCAATCGGTAGCTGAATGCTTCGATTGGCAAAATCAATGATGTATAAATATGACTTTTGTTTCTAGTCGAAAAAAAACATCTCAGATAAATGTCGGAAGCGTCCCGGTGGGGGATTTTGCACCAATTTCGGTACAATCCATGACCACCACTCCGACGGCAGATGTTGACGCCACGGTCTGCCAAATCAAGCGATTGGAAAATGCCGGGTGTGAAATTGTCAGAGTGGCAGTTCCGGATCATGAATCTGCTGAAGCGATCAGCGCTATCAAAAAAGAAATTTTAATTCCCTTGATTGCCGATATCCATTTTGACCATCGGCTGGCCATTGCTGCGACACGGGCCGGTGCGGATGCCTTGAGGATTAATCCAGGAAATATTGGAAGTGCTGCTAAAGTGAGAGCCGTGGTGGAATGTGCTGCAGACGCCGGCATATCAATTCGTATCGGTGTCAATTCCGGTTCCCTGGAAAAAAATATTCTTAAAAAATATAACGGCGTTACCGCCGAAGCAATGGTCGAAAGTGCCTTGGGTCATATCAAGCTGCTGAATTCTTTTGGATTTCATCAGATAAAAGTTTCTTTGAAAGCATCCGATGTGCCCCGAACGGTGGAATCCTACCGGCTGCTGTCTGCCAAAACTGATTTGCCGCTGCACGTCGGTGTGACCGAAGCCGGCTCCCTTTATACTGGCATTGTAAAGTCTGCCCTGGGCATTGGGACGCTGCTGGCTGAAGGCATCGGCGATACGATCCGGGTATCATTGACGCGGGATCCGGTTGAAGAAATACGGGTAGGCTATGAAATTCTCAAGGCGCTGGGCTTACGGCAGCGGGGACCGGAAATCATCTCCTGTCCTACCTGTGGACGCTGCAATATTGATTTATTTGATATCGTCGCGCAGGTTGAGAGTGCCTTATTGACGACCGCATCTCCGATAAAAATTGCAATAATGGGATGTGTGGTAAACGGACCCGGAGAGGCGCGGGAGGCCGACATTGGTATTGCCGGTGGCGACGGAAGCGGGGTTCTTTTCAGGAAGGGAAAAGTCGTCAAAAAGTTTGCCCAGGAAAAACTGGTTGAGGTTCTGCTGGCTGAAGTGGAAAAATTTGAGAAGAATCGAAAGTGACCATAATTGATCCGAATTAATAATATTATAGATAAAATTAACGAGTATCATCCCGAAGCGGATGTGGATATCATCGATCGCGCTTACATCTATTCCGCCAGGGTGCATGCCGGTCAGGTGCGCCTTTCCGGCGAGCCCTATCTTTCTCACCCCTTGGAAGTGGCCGGGATCCTCAGTGACATGAAACTGGATGTCATCAGTGTTGCTGCCGGTCTTTTACATGATGTGATCGAGGATACCCAGGCGGAACCGGAGGAAATCGAAGATCTGTTTGGTTCTGAAATTCAGCATATCGTCTCTGGTGTCACCAAACTCAGTAGTCTTTCTTTTCACAGCACCAGGGCACGACAGGCCGAGAGCCTTCGTAAAATGTTTCTGGCCATGGCAGATGATATCCGGGTCATACTGATCAAGTTGGCCGACCGGCTTCACAACATGCGTACCCTCCAATTCCACAAAGCGGATAAACGGAAAAAAATTGCCGGTGAAACCCTTGATATATTTGCGCCCATTGCCGCACGTCTCGGAATTTACTGGATAAAAAATGAGCTCGAAGAGACCTCGTTTAAATATTTTCAACCGGAGGAATATAGCCGGATTCAGGATCTGATAGCCAAGTCCAGTGCGGAGCGCACGAAATACATGGAAACCGTCAAAGGCTATATCCAAAAAAAGATGGATGAGGCCCACTTGAAATGCGAAGTGTTGGGACGCAATAAAAATTATTACAGTATTTTCAACAAGATGGTTACCCAGAACCTTCCTTTCGAAGAAATTTATGACATCATCGCCTTTCGAATTGTTCTCGATTCCATTACCCAGTGTTATGAGTCCCTGGGACTGATTCATTCCATGTGGAAACCTATTGACCACAAGTTCAAGGACTATATTGCACGTCCCAAAGCCAATATGTACCAGTCTTTGCATACCACCGTTGTCGGACCGTTTGGTGAGCGTATCGAAATCCAGATTAGAACCCGGGAGATGGATCGGGTGGCCAAGTCCGGCATCGCCGCACACTGGAGTTACAAAGAAGGCAAACGCATTGATGAAAATATTAGTGAAAAATTTGCCTGGATCCAGGACATCGTCGAAAATCAAGAAAATTTTCGAGACCCCGGCGAGTTTCTGGAAAATGTGCGCATTGATCTGTTTCAGGATGAAGTGTATGTATTCACGCCTCGCGGTGAGATCAAAACCCTGGCAAACGGCGCTACCACGGTTGATTTTGCCTATATGATTCATACGGAAGTCGGCAATCAATGTACCGGCGCTAAAGTGAACGGTCAGTT
>JASFFJ010000047.1:0-19767 GCA_050124355.1 Desulfobacterales bacterium
TACGGGGCGGCTGATCGTGTGACCACTTTCAACTTCCGGCGTAATCATAGGACCATAGCACGCCGGTTCTGTGCCTGTTACAATTCGGCCACCATCTTTCACAGGGCCAAGCATGTCAGTTTCCGGACCAACCAGATCAACAAATTCATTTACGTAGACTATGTTTTCGCTTGATGATGTCATTTAATCCCCTCCTTAAAAAAAAATTTTGGGTTCCAAACTTCGGGTCGCCACAATGACAAATAAATCTTACCCTCAGATAGAAACCGGCCCTCATTAAAAGCGAGCCTTTATTGGTTGGGGTGAAATTAGCAATTGATTCTAAATCAAGTCAAGATATTTGGATGAATTTTTAAATTGTTTTGATTGTACTTTGGAATCCACAATCTATGGATTGAATTATCAGGTGTAGGAGCACGAAACCCACAATTTCAGCAAAATGTAGATTGGCCAGGGGAAACCCACAATGGCCGGTGTTTTTAGATTTGTCATAGAAATCTAATAATTGAGCTTCTTTTTTCTTTTAGATTAGAAAGTCCAATATGAATAAGGTTCTGATTTGAAAATAATCGGTTGTGAATATTTGACGCAGTTTTTGACCTTCCTTACCGGCCATCTCGGACCGCAATGACAGCCTTCGAATTGTCATTAATTCTGCGCATGTATTACATTTGAAATCTGGGATGGCATTCTGACAGTTCCAGCCTTAAGCGCATATTAGAATTATAAACTGAAGATAAGTGTACAGAATTTATTGACTTTTTTTAATTATCTTTATATTGATCTGATTCAATAACTATTTCAGGAGGCCTTCTATATGAACAAACTGGATCTAACCGTCGCCCTTAAAAATGAAACCGAACTTACTAAATCCGAAGCTGCTGCAGTTGTTGATTTGTTTTTTAATGAAATTGCCAGTGCGCTTGCAGTGGGTGACCGGGTTGAAATTCGTGGTCTTTGTTCTTTTTATGTCAAGAAATACAAAGCGTATGCCGGAAGAAATCCGAAAACTGGGAGGTCAGTCAAGGTTAAACCAAAAAAGCTACCGTTTTTCAAATGCGGAAAAGAATTGAAAGGGCGGTTAATTTATAATTGAGGCAACTTATCTGATGTAGATGAGTAATAATTAAGACTTTTTTGTACAACCCAACAAATAAATAAAAGGAGCAACAAGGTGGCTTCAAAGAGGAAACCCAATAAACCGAGAGAAATTTATCAAATCAAGATCTCTTTGAGGGGCATTCGACCCCCCATCTGGAGAAGGTTAGAAGTTTTCAGCGAGACAACCCTTGACCAACTTCACCTGATTTTCCAGGTTGCCATGGGATGGGCTAACTATCATCTTCATCAGTTTACCATAGAAGGGGAAGAATACGGCCAACCTGATCCAGACTACAGCCATACAGTAAATGATGAGAGAAAGGTGAAACTATATCAGGTGGTACATATTGAAAATTTTAAATTCAGCTATGAGTATGATTTTGGAGATAGCTGGGAACACACGGTTGTGGTTGAAAAGATATTGACAGAGGAAAAAGGAAAGGGTTATCCAAATTGCTCCAAAGGCAAAAGGGCCTGTCCTCCCGAAGATGTTGGCGGAGTCTGGGGTTATGTTGACTTTCTTGAAGCCATTCAGAATGTCAAACATCCAGATCATGAAGATATGCTGGAGTGGGTAGGAGGTGAGTTTGAACCTGAAAAATTTGATTTAAAATACATTAATGAGCGTCTAAAGCAGATATCATAATGGACCCGTTTTAAGAGAAGTAGTCAGTGTATCGATTATACCCTTTTCCACCCGCTACCGGTCCCAATTACCCCATTATCATAATTCTACAGCGCAGTGTGTCAAAAAGAAACGGAGTCATCCGAAAAAAGTCGATTGAAACTGTGGAAATATTGTTGGAGAAATCAAGAAAGAGTCCTCCAATGACAGGCTTCAGAATATATGACACAATGAACTTAGATCTAACAATACCAATGGGGCAGCCGGCAAAAAGATAGCGGTTTTACGTAAAGGCCGTGCAATCTTGGCATTTATATTTGCCGCTGCGCACTGGTTATGCCATAAAAGTGCGGTTCCAGAATTGATCAAGTGACAATAAGCAAATGCCTTACAAGTTTGGATCGATCACAGGGAACATTCCATTAAAATTAATCGTCATGAGAGGAGAAAAGAGCTTAACGATGAGAAGGGAAAAAAACGCAAAGAAAGAAGTTGAAGATGAAATACAAAAGATCATAGCATTATTAAAAACATATGACGAAACGAAGGATCTTGACCATGAAGCCGAAGCAAGCATGATGGAAAAATTGATCTCTATCGGAAAACCCGCTGTTCCGTCATTGATAGAATTGTTAAAGAATCATGACACGTGGATGAGCAGTGCGTTTGCTGCTGATGTCTTGGGAGAAATTGGTGATCCACGTGCGATTGAGCCATTAGCAGATGTCCTGGAAGATTTTGAAATCGGGGAAAATGCGTATAGAGCTCTCAAGAAATTCGGTTCTGTGTGTATTTCGGATGTGATTAAACGAATTGAATATAGGATCGCTCATCCTATTGAGACAGGTTCATCACTCGATTTGGTTACGTCACATGCGTTAAAGGTTCTTGGCGACATACACTGTGACCAATCAAGTCATTTTCTCAACAATTTATTGGACGATTATATCTCGGAAATGCCTGATGAGACCTTTGATCCCACAACCCGCGATTGGAAATATAGGAATGTCGAGCTTTTTCATCTCTTGGACTGTATTGTGAGACAACAAAATATAAGTGCTATCTCGTATATCAAGAAGGCAAGAGATTGCTTTCCGAAAGAGTATACCGACTATATAATTTGTCAGATTGCGATTGGGAGACTCAAAAAGGGTAAGGTGGAGGGTTATCTTCCGATGGAAGCGATGGAAATCGCTATGCCATCCGGAATGATTATGGATGTAATATCCGGAGGGGAATATGACTGGAAGGATCGATTTGACGAAGAATATGGTGAATATTTAGATGATGATGAAGAGTAAAAGAACATGGAGGGGATTCCATCCAGTAGCAAACTTATTTAACAGAGTCTTTACAGGTAAATTTGTGTAACTAATACATAATAATATCAAAAGATTGGTCGGATTTGACTACTCAATGTATCGCAACTCTGGTAAAGTTGAGGATAGGTATAGTACACACAGGTTTTTATAGGCATCTAAATCTTGTGGTATCTTGAAGTTGCCCCTGAACTACTTTAATAATTTCCACTTTTCAATATGAAGAACAATGCTGTCTTTAGGCATCATCCATTTCATATTGTGGACGAGTATTGGGAATGCATGAATCGCCTTCACAGGCATTTATCTCAACCGTTAAATGGGCAAGGTTTTTAAATCCACTAAGCAAAGATTTATAATGCTCAACTTTCCTTGGATAGTGGGTGGCTATGGAGATGATGCCGATCATGCGTTGGCTTCCAATCTTGGTAAGGTGCATATCGACAACACGGTTGTCGGAATCTGCTTCGATTGTTTTGCGTATAGAATCATATGTTTCGGATTTGATATCAGAGTCCAAAAGGATACTACCGGTATCTTTGGCCAAACCGATACCCCATTTAATAATAACCAAAGCCCCCACAACTCCCATAACAGGGTCCATAAAAACCCAGCCGAAGAATTTGCCGGTTGTTAAAGCAATAATTGCCAGAACCGAAGTAAGCGCATCTGCAATCACATGCAAATAGGCTGCTCTCAAATTATGATCGTTTGTACTACCGGAGTCTTCATAATGGGGTTCATGATCATAATGTGCATGTTCATTATGGTGGTGGTCTTCTTTAAGCATCAGTGCACTAATCAAATTGACTACAAGGCCCAATATCGCTACGACAATTGCCTCCTCGAAATGGATTTCGATCGGAGACATCAGCCTTTGCACAGATTCAGCGATCATGAGCAACGCGATGATTATTAGAACGGTGGAACTGGTATAGCCTCCCAAAATATTGACCTTGCCGGTTCCGAAGGTAAATTTTGGATTGTTTTTTTGCTCACGGGCATACCAATATGCAAAAGCGGCAATTCCCAAAGCGGCGGCATGGGTGCCCATGTGCCAGCCATCGGCCAAAAGTGCCATGGAGCCAAATATGGTACCGGCAGCGATCTCGGCGATCATCATAAGAAAGGTTAGAATGATAACGAACCAAGTCTTTTTTTCTGCACTCGAATTGTCTATTTTGGGTTCTAACCCGCACTTCCACTTCTCAAGATTATGTATGTGCACTACTTCCTCCAAATATATCATGAAAACAATTATTTGCTGAATTTTTTAAAAATATTGATAACTTCAGATATTAGTTCCGATTCATTATCATGAGTTTGCATAGCTGTTGCCACACACCCCTTTAAATGGTCCTCTAAGATGACCGCACCTAATGAGCGCAAAGCACCGCTTGCAGCAGCGATTTGCTTTAGCACCTGAAGACAGTCCTTATCCTCATTTACCATTTTTTTCAGTCCTCGAACCTGACCTTCAATCCTATTTATCCTGGCAATCAACTTTGGATGATCATCACCACACAGTGCCATTTGAGGCCTCCTTTATACATATAGGATGTATATGTATACTGCTCCGTTCTTATCCTGTAAATGCTTTTTTTAAATAATGAATGGATGGTTTTGGCGGTGGGGAAATGAATAGAGAAAGGTGATTACATGGTGTAACCACAGGTGACTCCAGAGTTGTGGTACTAAACGGCTCCCTGAAAATTACAGACACCCCAAATTCTTGGGATACCTCCAACATATTACAGGTTTTAAAAATTTAAAATCATTGTGATATCATCTTTTCCGGCTATCTGGTCCACGGTGATGCTTTCTGTTTCTTAATCTATGTCGGCTCCAGCCACAATCTTATAAAAACTTAAAACCCTGCTGTAAACAGTGTACAAAATCGAAACTCATTTCGTACTCGAAAAATGGGCGTTACGACGGAGCGATTGTGTATTATCCGAACAAATATAAAGTAATATCAATTAATTAAAAGGATTCGATTTGGCACGCTATCTCTACTCAGGTCAAATTGTGGATTGCCGATTACCCAATCTATACTCCACCGAGATTGTAAATTTGTCATAGTAATCTAGCCCTTCAAAGGCTCAAACCCGATGATTACGTGGCCTTACATTATTGGATCATATAGCAGCAAAGATTTTTTTGTGCCAGACTGACGTGGGTGTTAAACGTTGTTTTTCGCCATCCGCCTGACCTTGCGTGGACCGGCTAGCCAGACAAATGTGCATGAAAGCAATAGGCTCATAATACATATGGCCAAGGGAATAGCGTATCCTCCGGATATATCCCGCAGTAACCCGGACAAAAAAGAACCCAAAGCACCTCCAGCACCGCTGCCAATGCTGATCATGGCAAAAATCAGGCCGAATGATTTTCCAATAAAAATGTCCGCGCTTACAGAGGGCATGAGCGGGGCTGCAGCGCCGTATCCCAATCCGAATAACAAAGCAAATAAGAGGGGCAAGAAGCTGTTTGCCGTTGTTGTGTTTATCAAGCAAAATATACCGATGGCGGCTGTGATTCCACCGACGGTATTGGATCGTTCACGGCCAAATCGATCAGAAAGAGATCCGAATAAAATTTTACCCACTGATCCGGCTATACCCAGTAAACCAAAGTATGCAGCAGCCGTCTGCCGGGTTGATCCCGAATCTACCATAGCTGAAATTGAATGTAGCAGCGATCCTTGATAGGCATAGGATAGACAAAAAAAAGTCGCTACCAGAAACCAAAACCGGCCGGTTTGTAAAGCCCTCCGCAATGTCCAGTCTCTTTTGGCCCAATCTGCATCTACGATTTTCATTTTCATAAAAGGCTGGGGACGACCAGCCTGCATCTCTTTATGATCTCCATCGGGATATAGATTGAGTTCTGTCGGGCTGTGCCGTGAAAAAATGGCATTCAGCGGACCGACGATGAGCAAAACCATTGCGGCAAGAAACAGATAGGCATTTCGCCACCCAATTAATGCGATCGCTTTTTCGACTAAGGGCACAATAACCAGCATGCCAAAGCCGATACCGGAGGTGGCAATTCCGACTGCCAAACCTCTTTTGCGTTCGAACCAGTTGGGAAGAAATGCGGAGTGAGACGTAAACCCCATCAGGCTGACACTCGCGCCGGCCAAAACGCTGTATGTCATGTAAAAATGCCATAGGCTATTTGACCGGCTAGTCAATATCAAGGCGCATGCCAGAATGCATGTTCCAACCGGAATAACAATTCTGGGACCATAGCGATCCTGCAGATAACCGGTTAACAACCCGGTCAGGGAATGGCAGATGAGAAAAATAGAGAAAATGCTGGATGCCAAGGCTCTGTCCCAACCGAATTCGTTTACAATCGACAAAAAAAAGACGGAGTAGGAATACCAAATACCAAATGCAATGCTCAGGGTAATGAAACCAACGGCGATAACAATCCAACCGTAAAAAACGAACGGACGTTTCTCGACTGGAAAATCTGAATTTATGCTTCGCAAGGCTTTTTTGTCCTTTATCGTTGTTGCGGATTTGAATACTGCTAAATACATGTTTGGCACAATACTGCATCTTCCGGTGATTCGGGAAATCTGCTTCTGAATAGCCAATCCGGTTTGATTAGGCCGGATGTTGTAGAATTGTCAATAAAAAAGCTTGCGAAGTTAATATGCGGCACTTACAGTTCTGGGCGTACGCGATTATGTAACGGCAATTTTAGTCGGAATATTACCCGAACAAATCAACCAAACGATGAGAGTCTGTATGAATTTTGATCCAATCAACGCAAAAGAAGTAATCCTTTTTAGTTCTTGGCTGCAATTTTAAAATTCGATAGCCGTGGGTCCATTTTAGCAACGGGTTGGAGCGCCGGTTCAAATTGCGAAGCAAAAACCAGTTGTGATTATAATGGCGAATTATTTTTTTTAACTTTTGATTTTGAGGAGCAACCGGATGCCAGTGAACGAAAAAAGGTGCTCGAGTGGCTTCGGATAAATTGGAGCTTATTGATAGGGAACAAAAATCCGGAAAAATCCTAGATGTGAAACATAGCTTTGATAAAATATGATTCGACCATCGTCATCTCTGGAAACCATCACATGAGATTTTAACAGCTATCGAGCGGGCGATTTTCGGATGACATTTATGAGAGTGAAAAGTTAAAACTGGCAAATGAAATACACAATATTTTGGTTGCTTCCTACAAGTTTCGACTAAGGGCACGTTATGTGAACTTTCAGCAGATTGTAGATTAGCCAGGGGAAACCCACAATGGCCGGGGGTTTTAGATTGGTTCAGAAAACCCAAAATATCATGGTTCAAATTTTTGGTGGACTTGGAAGTGAAATCTACACCTGCGATAAGAATCGATCAGTTCGGGTTTTTAAAATTTCTGAGATGCAAAAATAGTGGGATTTGAAATGATTCTCGACTTTTTAAATCGCTAATCCACGATTAAATAAGAAAAGAATCTAGAAATATGACTTTGATTACATTTTGAATAACTATGTGCTGAAAAAACCCATTTTAGGCACGCCTAAAGTGACAACTTGGAGTGGAAATCTTCAATGGGTGGGTATTGCGCCTCCCTTCAAGATTTATTTTATCTTTCTGTATTCATACCGGCACCTAAAGTCTGATGTATTTGCGTATACCAGCTCGGGAACAAGTTTTCCGTATTTTTCCTTGGGATCGCTTGCGCTAATATTAAAAGGACCCTTCATTGCAAGATTCAGTTTTGCCACTGACACCTTTCCCGAATTGGCTTTGGTCCAAAGGGTGGCGCCGCTGTTAGTTTCCAAAATTCTAGTTTGTAGAGCAGCCTCAACATAGACTTTGGCGCGCACAGCTTGAGGCGCTGAAAATATCTTCACATTTGGCTTAATTTCAGAAACTTGTAGATGCCCCAAAATCAACGCATCGACATTATACTCGTCTCCAATAGATTTTATCGTTTTCAAATCAAGTTCATGACGACGGATGGATTTTAAAACCAGTTTTTCGCTGCCCAGCTCCAAGACGCGAGTTCCAGGTTGTGCCGACTGAACGTTTTGAATGAACTTTTGCGTAACATATGGTCTTAAGTCATTCTCAGCATTTGTCGAAAATTCTATAACTCCTATATTTCTATAGGCTTTCAGTTCAATTTTTGGCGGAACCAACACTTTTTCTGTATGAGAACATCCGTGAAGCATAACCAACCCAGCCAGGATGATGAAGGGAAACCATAGAAAATTGATATTACAAAATTGATTGAGACCCTTTGATGCGCGATTTGTCATTGGATCCTCCAAATGGTCAGTTAAATTTTTTATAATTCGGTTGTCTTTGTTAATATTCGGTATAGAACAAAAATTCTTAAGTAAATTAGAATGTGCACAAAAATGAACCTGCAGATTTAAGATTTACTAAACAAATACACAATAAAATCAATTGATTCAATAGATTCGATTCAGGCGTTATGTACACTCAGGTCAAATTGCAGGTTCCCAATTACGCAACCTATAGTTTACCGGGATTGTTGATTGGTCCAGCAAATCATAAAATGTTGGCTTGCTACTCAAGCCAAGATAAAATTGACAACATTGGTCAGAAGAGCCGGTAAGGCATAATTTGTCTTTTGCATGCAAGAATTGAAATAGTTGAGAACTACAGACGGCAGAGTTGACGGCGAAAATTCTTACGTAGAGGATAGACATATATCGCTTTAGCACTAGCATAACGTTTATAAGAGCTGAAAAGGCTATATCCCTCGGTCTTCCCGACTTCTATCCAATTTGCCGCTTGGTAGCAAGTTCCTTTGAAACGATCCAGTTGGACAAAAGTTTCCAATAAAACCGGCTGATAATTATAGCGGGCTTCCCAGTCCAGCGGAAGTTGTTTGGCAATGCCACCGAGGATACGGGAGGCTAGATTGGGCGAGTAAATCCACGGCATAATTAAAAAGCGAGCATTATTGACGACCAATTTGAGATTCGCTTCACGCTGTTCGTCTGTCCAGCCGATATACCTGTCTCGGCTTGCCAACCGCCACGAACTGGCTGCAAAACCAAGAACGGCCAGCAGATGCTCACCACGCTTTATTTGTTTGAAGGCAAGCTTCCATTGTTTGAACCGAGACTGACCTTTCTTCTTTTTAGGCAAATGACCGGTGCGCTGAACATCTCGCCCGCCAAAAATAAGGTAGCGCATTTGTGCGCCAAAAAAAAGTGATTCCTTGATGTAGTGATATTTGTTGATCAGATATCGCCACAAATGGGCTTCCTCATTTTGTAGGACAGGGATAAACTGTAACCGATTAATATCAGTTGTTCGGAGAGTTAACTTTTTGGGAGGCTTAACAAATGAAGTTGGCTTTGCATAAAGGGTAGTGGATTTGTGCGCATTTTTCTGCGGTGTCGGAAGAGTTATAAGATTATCCATCTCCATTCTTCGAAGAATTTGGTTAGTTTGGGCCAATTTGATGTTACCGTTAGCCTGACGAAAACCAAATTGTTTACAGATTTTTTTGGCAATTTCATTACGCGTAAAATGACTATGCGATGCAATCAGCTTTCTGATTTTGCTTATATGCTCGGCCGTGAAATCATGCCCAATATATCGAACCTTTATCAAGCGCCAACGTTTAGAACCTGGAGCGGGGGAAGCTTCCAGAAATGCCAACATATGTTCAACAGACATTTCTCGCTTTGTGGGCTTTCGCTCAGGATGATCAAAATATTGCAGCTCCATCTGAGCAAACCTGTTCAGGCATTTAACGATTGATTCCGGTGGAACCCGAACTTTTGTTACCAATTTCTCGATTCCAAGACCGTCGAGGAATCCCAAAATGATTTTGCTGCGCTTAATCCGCCAGATACCGGCGGTTCGACTGACCGCAAAATTTTGTAGCCGGATCATGGTCTGTCCGGTTTCAACGATTACACGGATTTTTTGCCGCAGTTTCTCATCCGGCAACCACTTTTCAGGCGCTTGACCATTTTCGGGTTCCAGCCACCGTAGCAATATACCTTCCTTTCCTTTCCCGATTGTTATACTTAAAAATAGTATCAACGAGGTTTTTATGTAAACGCCCAAAGGTTTGGGCATAGCGTTTACTGACCCAACGATAATAGGTTTCCATGCTTTTCATATTTTGCGTAAACACAATACCGACAAGTTCGTCGATTAAGTCATCTGCATTTTCATCAAAAAAGGGTATCGATATTTTTGGTGGTCCCCCTAAAATGGGCTGATATTGCTGCATGAAAACATAGGCGCCCGGCAGGGAACGCAGAAAACGGAAGCGCGCCACGTCTTCAGCAAGGGTCGTGTTAAAACCGTACATACAAATGAACTCTACATTGTCTTGCGACGTGAACCGAAACATTTTATATTTTCGCGCAAGTTGTTTCATGCCCTTATTGTTATTCAGGCTGAAATGATAAACACCGCGTGTAAATCGGAGGTTCGAACACTTGATCTGACGCAAAAGCGCTGCTTTCCGCCTGTCCAGCATCCGAAAATCAAGTGTTTGCGTAAAATTGACCTGGATTTTGCGGGATGCCATTTCCTCTAATAAATCATCCGCTTTGGGATGTGCTAGAATATTATCATCCAAAAGAATCAGTTTGCGTCTGCCTGCAAGCAAAGTATCTAAATCTCTAACCTGGCGAGGTTGGCCCTCCTTGACGGGTACAATACAAAAAGGGCATCGGAAAGGACAGCCCCGCGTTAAAAAACCGATCGCACGGTCTCCGAGGTTTGGATAGAGATCGTAGTCAGGAGATAGTTTTTCAATATTTGCAGGTAGACGAAGCTTGAGGTCTACACCTGAACCGCCCAGGATGATGGATTCACCATAATATCGGCGTAAATTTGCGATACGCTTGTCCGTAACATGGTTATGGAAAATGGCGCTGGCGTAGACAGCTTCGGGGCCTTTAAGGCGGCAATTCCCACGCCCCAGAATCACTTCGCGGCCCTGTCCCTTATGATAGCTGCTAAGTTTCATCAATGCAAAATTCGGTAGACGGCCGTCAACATCAATGAGGAGAATCGCTCCAGGGCGAACACGGACAGATTTACGCTTGGATGGCTGGTGGATCTCGCTTCTATGGATTTCAAGGCGCTTCTTGCGAAATTGGAGGGGGAATTGGGTGAGAGCCCGGTCGGTTAAGGCTACTACAAATTGCATGTTCGGCAGCAACTCATCCATTAATTTAATCCAATCCGGGAAGCGTTTGGCTGTGCAAAAACGATTCGGACGATCCAGCAGGATTAAACCCGGTGTTTTTAGGGGATCGAAGCTTTTTGGAAAAGCATCCAAGAGGTGGCGGCATGCATCCAAGATCGGTATTATCATTCGCCTTTGCCATTGAGATAATTGAATCCATTTCAATCGCATATCACAGGTTTTTTGGTTCCAGTCGGCGGTCTCGATTTGAAGATGTTCAGGCAACAGACGCTGTAGGATTGACAATAGGTTTCTCGGCAATATCCGTCCATATCGAAAGGCCTTTTTATGCAAAAGTTCCAGGAAGGAGACCGGATCTGTCAGAAGTGCGCTTCCATCAAATAAGGAATAAAACCGGGTGATCCGCAGGAAAGGATTGTTGAATTCAAAATCATCGCTGTCTCTATGCGGCTTAAGCTCAGGGCCGTAAGCCAGCATGAAATGTTTTGCAAGGTTGCTGTGATCCCGCATTTTCCGTATATCCATAACGGGAGAAAGATAATGGCATTCCCGCTTGGTGATTTTTTGGATACGACCTTCAGCATAGAATTGCAGCCCGTGACCGATTAAATCGTACTTGAGATTCGAACCATCCGCTTCAGGATGTTGGGCCAGATAAAACTCTAGCTGCAATGGCTGGTTCGGGAAGTTGAGCAGATGATTTTGTTGATATGGAATATGCGGTAAATGGCGCGTACCAGCCATTGCCAGTGCCATCAACTGCAATTTTTCCCTGTCCTTTGGGTGAGAGGATAAGATAGTCCATTTCGGAATGGTTCCTTTACGACGGGGAAAAATAAATTTACCGGTTTTACTCAGGCGGGCGTTGGCATAGTAAAGTTCTAGTAGATACATTAAAATAGCATGCAGATCTTTTTAAATTAAAATATAAAAAGAGACACCTCCGTGCAGGGAGAATATAGATTGGGCTTTAGATTTGTGGTAGCCAAAAATGGCAGAAAAAGAATTGAGTGTCAAGTTAGGAGTGAGGTCACGAAACCGTTATCTGCCGTTAAGCAATCGATTTTAACAGATTATTATATAAGCTATTTTCTCCGTTGCAGGCATAATCATCAATTTCAGAACTACTGATGTGTCGTAAAATCGGGTGCAACAGAAATGTCTAGAATCGGGTAAACAATATCGAATTTAGGTGATTAGTTCTGAATTTTATTGTTTATTTTAGATAAAATTGTTGCATCTTAAATTTACGCTTATTTTTGCTACAAATTTTGTAGGTTCTTTAGACATCAGAGCCTTCCGAGAAAATTCCGATTGAGATCAGGAGCCCTGAATTTAGCAAAAGCAGTGATTTGGGGAGTTACAATCCAAGGTGAGTTCTGATTGGTTATATATTTTGCTCACAAATATAAATGGACGGGGCCACGAGATTCTAAAGCCGGAAAAGGTGCGGATCAGTACCTATTTATTGAAATCACATCATGTTTGCGAAGGATTTACCTAACAAAATATTTCGCCACTAAGACACCAAGGCACGAAGTTAAACTATAATAAACATTTTTACTTTGTTTCTTTGTGCCTTGGTGGCCATTCTATCCGGTTTATCCGGGTTGGGTTTCGATGTCCACAGAACCTGAGTTGTTATATTGCTTCCGACAATCTACAACAATGCGGCGGCACGGAAACTGTAAATTTCATTACCCAACCCATAACTTTAAGCTTGCCCCAGAAGTTTACATGTCGGCTATTAATTTACAATTATCATTTAATTCAATTAGTTATGGATTACGCTTACAAATCTAAAATCCCAGTTATTTCTTCTTTCTTAAATTTTTTTTTATCCTTAATTATCAAATTTAGAACACTTTCCACATCACCAAACACTTTCAGGCAGGCTTTGTCCGGGTTAGGTGAAAAAGGATGGAAAATAAGTTTATTTTTCAGCTAAAATAGTTAAAATAGCTATTATGAATTTTCATTACCATCGGTTGAAGAGGAGACCTGACCATGGATGTAACAGCTACAGAATTTAAAAACCGCCTGGGGCGATACCTTGGTGCCGCTGAGAAAAACCCGGTAATCATCAAAAAATCGGGCCGCATTAAATCCGTTCTGATTTCCCATGAAATGTATGAAAAGTTCTTGGCGCTGGAAGACGCCTACTGGGCTCATCTTGCTAGACAGGCAGAAGCGGAAGGTTATTTGGGTGAAGATGAAACAGAAAAGTTTTTAAAGCGGGTGGGATAATGAACAAACTGGATATTACCAAAACAGCGGTAAAATTTCTTGAAAGACTTCCACCAAAACAATTCAGGCAAATTGTTAGAACTATTTTTAAATTACGGGAATTGTCAGAGCCTCACGACTCAAAGCAACTTGTCGGACACCCGGAATATCGTCGTGTTGATATAGGAGAATACCGGATCATTTATCGAATTGATGACGATACCGTAAAAATTTGTCTTTTTGGAAAGCGTAATGATTGCAAAATATAGAGACGCTTTAAGAGATCCCAATGAAGGCCCCCCCGCAACAGAGCTGAAGGGGTATCGGGCTATAGGAATTATGTCAATTGTATTCCATAGCAAGCTTCGGGGGATTAGACTCTGAAAAAAATTTGTCTGTGTCTGTCAGTGTGGGTCTGTGGCTAATCAAATACGGATAATTTTCACCGACCTAGTTTTTAGTAGTCAATTATTTGTGCGCACCAGTTCCAGTTATTTTCTTGGCCGTCACCATATAATCCCTCAACATCTCCGATAATAGCTGTACCTCTCTAATAATGGTTTCATAATCCAATAAGGTAAATCGATAATCTAACTTTAATACCTTCCCATTCGCAACGACCGTCTTAACCTCACTCCCATCAGATGCCCAGATTAGATTTTCAACGATATTATCCAACCGCGATGGTATCAGGTTCGGTCGGGTCAAATCTATCAGTACCATATCGGCATCTTTGCCTTCTTCCAAGGACCCGGTATTCAACCGCAAAAATTCAGCCGGCTCAACGGTTATCTTTTGCAACAACACATCGCTGGTTAAAAACGACGCATCCTGATGCAATGCCTTTTGGTACTGGGCGGCAGACTTGGCGGCCAAAAGAATATCCTGATTATCGGCACTGCCCGAACCGTCGGTTGAAATGACAAAGGGAATCCCAATTTCTGTCATCTTTTTTAAGGGCGGCATGCCGGATCCCAGAATGGTATTGGCGAGGGGATTGTGAACGACCTTCGCACCGCTTTCTTTGATGATAGCCAGGTCTTTTTCGGTGTTGTTTACCTGATGAGCAAGGATAGTCTCGCTATCCAAAAACTCAATACTATTTGCATATTCAATCGGGGTCATACCATAGGTTTCTTTAAACCAGGCGGTGGTCTTGGGTTCTTCCGAACTGTGAATATGGATTAACGTGCCATGGTTCTTACTCCATCTTTTGAGTGCTTTTAAGAGTTCAGGGCCGTTTGAAAAAAACTGATCGGGACCCGGTATGATCCATGTTCTGGCAGTATCTGCGAATTTTTTGTGATACTTATTTAGTCTGTCAATCGCCAGCTGATGAGGGATATCAAGAATCCGGCCATCATAGTGCCTGTCCTGACTTCCAACGGCGACTATCATTTTGGTAAGGGCTTGCCGATTGGCTTCCACAATATCTGCTACCCGGTATTTATTAAAATTGCAGTGATGGACCATGGAAGAGGTGATGCCGTAATAAATGTCGTCTACCCTTGCTTTCAGATAGGTGACCAGGTTCGGGGATTTGCCGAACTTATTGGTGAGTTCTTCTCTTCGCTCATCCAGAAATCCGGTAAACAGATTAACGGCGCCATCCAGCCAGTCTGTTAAGGCACAGTCTTTGGCAATCCCGATGATGGGTGATTCGTGGTCATGACCGTGAGCCTTAACAAACCCTGGTAACAGGCAGGTCTCGTTGCAGACGATATCAGCGGTTGTATAATCACCCAGCTTTTCAGCGCCCACAATAAACAAATCGTTGCCATAATTTCTTATAATCTGATCTCCCTTTTCCTTGGTATAGTTACCGGCCTCTATTATTTTCTCATTTTCGGTGAACACATAACCGTCGCAAATTCTTTTTGACAAGCCCATTTTACGGGACATCGGCACCATAAATTTACTTCTTATCAGGATATGTTTTTTGGAGTTCATCAATATAGTACCTTATCAGGTTTCGCTTCCCATTCTTTCAACAACGCCAGACAGTCGTCCCGATCGATGTTGACAATCTCCATCTGAACCACCTGCGCTTTACCGCCCAAGATATCGTAGATTAAACTGTCATCAAATCCGATGGTCGCCACATCGTCCCTGGTCGTCCCCAAATGGAGTTTTTTCAATCTTGACCAGTGGATGGCGGAAAAACACATGGGACACGGTTCCGAGGTGGAATAGATTTCACAGTCCGAAAGATCGTAACTTTCAAGAAGGGCAGATGCTCTTCTAATGGCGAGGATCTCGGCATGTGCAGTGGGATCGTTTGTTTTCAGTACTTCATTATGAGCGTTTGCGATCGGCACGCCGTCCCTTACAATGACGGCACCAAAGGGGCCCCCATGGTTGTGGTTGAATCCATCTCTTGCCTCTTCAATTGCCCTTTTCATAAATTGGTTCATGATTAGTGCCTCTAATGTTCTGTATCCTTCATAACACATCAAAAATAGTTTACACGTTGTTTATTTTGTGTCTTGGCAGTGAAATTGGAAATTAGAAATTAGATAACGCATTTTCATGCTTGTTGTTTTTTCCAGTTTCAAATTTCAAATTTCAAGTTTCGGCATCCTGAATTGGGTAAAAATTCATGCCTTTGTAAAAGAGTGTAACCCGGCAAATGAAAGATGCCTAGTTTCCTTTAAATTCCAATTCTCCAATTTCCGGATCTTTCTCAATTTTACCAAGCCAGGCCGCAACGAACAACGCGGTCATCATCACATACCCCCAAAAAATAGTGGTAAAATGCAACCCCAAATTTGGTGCATGCACGATCCCAATTAAGGTCAAGAACGCCGCAGTGCCGGAAAATGTCGCCGCTTTTTTGAAATCAAGATCTATCAGCATGGCTAGAATGGAACCCCATAGGAGGCCGGTGATAATCGCCCCCTGGGACAAAGCGCTTTGACCGATCCAGGCAATGCCCTGTTGGCTGCAACTCTCCGCAAATTCGATCGAACCAACATTCATCTCCGCGTTGGCGATGGATACGGCTGATCTGATTTTTGTAGACAATATGTTGGACATGTGTGGAATGATCGCCACCGCTACTGCCAGGGCGTGCTTGGCGGGCGAGGCGG
Organism: Desulfobacterales bacterium; assembly: GCA_050124355.1. Taxonomy (GTDB): domain Bacteria; phylum Desulfobacterota; class Desulfobacteria; order Desulfobacterales; family JAFDCJ01; genus JAFDCJ01. The sequence continues at coordinate 16,533 of JASFFJ010000047.1, forward strand.
AGAAAGCCTGAGCGGTTATGACCAGACCGACAAATACCAGCATGGGCGCCACGGCTGCCTCAGGGATCAGATTATATAAGAAATCGACAAATCCGAAAATTGCGCCGAGAAATAGCACAATTCCAACACCCAACGCATATCCACAGCGACCTTTCAAGCGTTTATAGGCGGGATGTCCGATATATACGGTGGTGGGAAACGCACTGCCGAACAACGTTCCCACCATGGTCCCGACCCCATCCATAATCTGACAGGTGCGAACCGGATATTTATCTCCGGCCGCTTCGGCCGATTCGACATTGTTCATGGTTTCGATAAAATTATATATTTCTATCGGTAGTACGGCTGCCAGAACCGCTGGATAAGTAAACATCAGGTTGATGCCGGCAATTAAATCCCCTATCACAGGAATCGGCACATGAATTGCGACCCCGGAAAAATCAATTTTGGAAGCACCAGCCAAAAAACCGACAATCGTTCCGACAATAATGGCGATCAAACCGGCCGGCAGACGAAACGGCATTTTGATTCCGGCTACCAGCCCGGCCAAAACAATCATTAAAGAGGCAAACCCAACCAAGGGATTTTCAAAAATTTTTGCCAACGGCACCGTCGCTATCCAAACAATGGCAATGCCGGCTAAGGTTCCCAACATCCCGGCCCGCGGTGTCACCCTTTTTAACCAGGGTCCGACGATGCTTCCCAGCATTTCGATGATGCCCCCGATAAAAGCGGCTGCCATGCCCACACGCCAGGCAATCAGTGAAGCGTCCGGATTACCGGAAGCTTGGAGGCCCCAATACACCGGTCCGATGACGCCAAATAAATATACAAACATAACGGGTGTGCTGATGCCATAGGGCAAGGCGGTTACATCGTCACGCTGTTCTCTGCGGGCCAGTCTTCTTGCCAGGTAAACATAAAACGATAATCCGACCAGCAAAGATACACCCAACCCGGGTAGGATACGACCAAAAACGATCTCAGCCGGCATATTAAAAACGGCCAAGCAGATGCCGGACAATATGACGATATTGGCTAAGTTATCGGCAAACAACGCCCAGAACGCCGTCAAATCCCTACGATAGAAAAGCGGGTAGTGCAATTCTTTCTCCATTTTTTTTTACCTCCGTTTTAGGTCCTTATCGGGTTTTATATGACAAGATGTTGTCTGGAACGTAAGGTTTCAGTGTTCGGGTTTAAGTAAAAAAAATTCAAATATCAAAACACAAACACCAGAAAAATCACAGGGACAAAAATTCAAAATTCCAAACAAGTGGCCTTTGATCTTAATTGAGATTTGGATATTGCAATTTGGAATTTGTTTGTCATTTGGTGCTTGTAATTTTTTATTTTCCGCTTATCCGGGTTATATTGAAGTGAAAGTTTTTGCCTAAGCGTTCACTGCGGAAGGACAAGGAATTCTATATCCTCCCGAGGGCTTCAAGAATTTTTTCCGGTGTAAACGGCCAATTCCTGATCCAAATATCGACCGCATCGTGGATTGCGATGGCAATCACCGGAGCGGCGCCATTTGTGCTGATTTCTCCGACTGATTTCCCGCCGAAGGGTCCGAAAGGATCTTCGGTAAATACCAGCTCGGCCCGGAAATCTTGCGGTAGATCATTGATCATCGGTACTTTATAATCCTTCAGGCTGGCATTTAAACACCTGCCGGTCTCATCCAAAATCATTTCTTCATACAATGAGTGACCGATTGCTTTTAGGACACCGCCATGTATCTGGCCCAGGGCCAATTCCGGGTTTATGGGCGTACCGCAATCCTGCAAGGCAAAATATTTCTGTATCTTGACTTTGCCGGTGCGGGTATTGACGGCCACCTGACAAAAATGGGCACCATAGGGAAAGGCCGAATCATCGGTGGTGAAATTGGCCGACGCGACGAGTTGTCCTCCACCCGTGCCTTTTTCTGAAAACGTTTCAATTTTTTGATAAGTAATGGCGCCTTTTTTTCCTTTTACGATACCGGGATACAGGATTTGTAAATCCTGTTTGTCTTCTTTGAGCATTCCGGCCGCGACGTCAAGGATCTTTTCTTTCATGAGTTTGGCGGCTTCCAAGGCGGCATTACCGGAAAAAAAAGTGCCGCTGGACGCATAGGCACCGGTATCGAAGGGCGTTGCATCGGTGTCACCCGAAATAATGGAGATATTGCTCATATCCGTGCACAGACATTCAGCCGCCACTTTTACCGCAACCGTATCCAACCCGGTACCCAAATCAGCGCCGCCGCTCAGTAAAGTAAATGTTCCGTCACTGAGCATCCTGAGTACGGCGCCGGCTGAATCAAGACCGGGCAATCCCGAGCCCTGCTGCACAATCACCACGCCCTGGCCGATTTTTACATCAGGATCATCACTTTTTTCTTTGCGGCCCCAGTCAATCAGCTCAGCGCCTTTTTTTAGAGCCGGTCCCAACCCGCAGCTGGCAACTCGCTCCGGTTTACCTTCGCGGCCCTCCCCAAGACATTTGAGGATCTCGAGCATAACACCCTCATGGACCCTGTTTATTTCAATCAACTCCAGCTGATCGATTCCAAGTTTGGCGGCCAATTCCGCCATTGCGGATTGGAGGGCAAAGGAGCCTTGGGGCGCGCCGTAGCCCTGATATGCGCCGGTCGGTGGTATATTGGTATAATATGATTTCACCTCGAATGAGACATTGTCGCATAAAAACAACGGCATGGATTTTGAGACGGCATTTACGGGAACGGTTAAACAATGGTTGCCATAGGGTCCGGTATTGGCCTTGACGTCCATCTGAATGGCCGTTAAGCGTCCATTATTGCGGGCGCCTAATTTCACCCTAATTTTTATCGGATGGCGGGTACTCGATGCGACAAAATCTTCTTCGCGGGTGTATCGGAATAATATCGAGCGGCCGGTGGTCCATGTCAGATATGCCGCAACTTCCTCTAAAAGCACGTCCTGTTTGGATCCAAATCCCCCCCCCACCCGTTCTTTTATGACTCTGATCTTGTTTTCACTGATTTCAAGGGCCCGCGCAACCGTTCGCCTGATGCACCAGGGTGTCTGGGTCGAGGCATGGATAATCAGCCGATCGCCATCCATTCTGGTGTAAACGACATGGGGCTCCAAGGGCGTACAGTGAACCTGTGCGGTTTCATACTCGCTTTCCAGAATGACGTCGGCTTCCTCAAATCCTTTCTGAATGTCGCCAATGCCGCCTGTCGCACTTGCGGCCAGATTTTTAC
>JASFFJ010000048.1:0-19389 GCA_050124355.1 Desulfobacterales bacterium
TAATCCGGCGGCGGTATTGCTGCAGCCAAGTGCGATCTAAACGAGTTAGAACCATTGAACAAACGAGGCTCTTGCAAGAACACGGCAGTAAAATCTTTGTCATCGAGCTGCAGGGACCTCTCTTTTTTGGCTCCGCTGAAGAGGTGGCTAAAGAAATTGAGGGATCGATGCAAGGTGCTGAATACTGCATCGGTAATATGAAGCGGATTAGCGAAATAGACGCTACCGGTGCCAGATATTTGCAGCAGATATACGAATCATTGAAAAAGCAGGGCAAGACCTTGCTAATCAGTCACATCTGGGAAGAAACACAACTGTGGAATTCATTGAGCTATGCCGGTATCATTGACGAGATTGGAAGAAATCATTTTTTTCAGGATTTGGATAGTGCATTGGAGTATGCCGAAGATCAAATTCTTTGTGGCGGAGTGTGCGAAATTTCGGATCGTGAGTTTGCGCTTGCTGAAATGGACATCTTCAAAGGCTTTAGCGAAAAAGAAATGGAAATAATTTCAGGCAGGCTTTCATCGGAGATTTATAATGACGGCGATGTGATTATCCGGAAGAACGACCTGGATCGGGATCTGTTTTTGCTGATACGCGGTATGGTCAACGTCACGTTGAAGCTTAATAACCATCAACGGGAAATTCGTCTGAACACCCTGAGTTCCGGGAATACTTTTGGTGAAATTGCATTACTCGACAACGAGCCCAGATCCGCCAATGTTGTCGCCGTTGGAGAAGTCGCACTTTATCGATTGACCTATGATAATTTTATCGATCTGCAAGAAAAAAAGCCCAATGTTGCCAATAAGTTAATTTTAAACATGGCTTTGAATTTAAGCACACGGTTGCGCTTGAGTACTGAAGAAATTAATGTTTTGGCAGAGAATTGAAGCCGATTATATAAGAAAAGGAGGGAAAATCCCTCCTTTTCTATTTGAAGTTTCTATTGCTGGTTTTTAATACCGTGAAGACAAAATAATTTAGCACGCATGTAAAAAATTGTACTTTTATGCAGAAAAAGGTAACAGATTCCCATCAGTGTTAAACCCCATCTTCCTCTTTTCCATAACGACCTCGAGATCACTGCGCTTTGCGAGTTCTTCTTGGTAGCCCTCCGAAACGTCAACGTCGCTTAACAGTCCCGTATTTTTAATACGCATGATTTTCAATTTATTGTTGGGGATCAACCCCACGCATTTTATTGCGATTTCAACAGCGTCACGATCATTTTTCAATGTCAGCGGGATTTTACCCATTTCCGGACAGACACCGGTGATCGTGTTGATGTTGAGGGCGTCCATGTCAATTTTGTCTAACAAGCGCTGGGTGATAATATCCACAATTCCGACGCCCACGGCATTGCCCTCGGACCCTTCCGTAAGGTCGCAAACCATGATACGTTTGATTCTGGGGCTCGTCGGCTCCGCGGCGACCAGGGGCAACCCTATCCGGCCGACAACTTTGGTGTCGAAGCCGGTGCCGCTGATGTCTTTACCCATTTCATCAATAATAAGAATGTCGGCCTCGTCAAAAGGCAGTGCCGGTGCGAATTGCCTGGCTTTTTTGAACAGACCTTTTTCCATCTCTAATATATCATCGGATCGGCCGATGCCGATTTGGGCGGTTTGGCCGTACCCGTTCTCAACAACCCCTACGCCGAATAAAACATTTGTGGATTGCATAATCTTGCGCGCCACAGTCAGGATGACTCTGGGATAGCCAAGGGATAACATGGCCTCGTGATAGGCGGCGGCACCTTCCTGTTTACCCAAGCCGATGGCCATCATTTTTAGCAAGCCGCTTTCAAACTCGTGTTCAAATTCCGTGTGTTTTTTAATGCGATTGATCAGGACAATATGATCTGCTGCCGATGCTAATTTATCCAGATAAACGGTTAGATGATCCTCCGTTTTGCCAATCCGCATCACTTCAAGCGATGACCGGATGGGTGCCCCGACATCTTCTTCAACAACTCCCAGATGCGCCAGCACCCGTTTCTGACCTGCGGCCGTAGCGGCACCATGGCTTCCCATGGCCGGAATAATAAATGGCTCCAGTTTGAATTGCTTCAGATAAGTGATGACCGCTTTTACAATCACACCGTAATTGTCAATCCCGCGACTGCTGCAAGCTATCGCGACTGATTGCCCGGGTTTGATGGCGGTTTCAAGATTCAAGTCCGCCAGCCGGGCATCAATTTCTTCGGCGACATTTTCCAATATAGTGTCATCAAACCTTTGTCGGACACGAATCATATGAGGGTATTCCATATGAGCTAATCTCCTCAATCGGCCCTTGTCGGGTTTTATCTGACAACATTTTGTCAGATATAGAGGGTTTCAGATGTCAGTGTTCAGGTTTCAGGATTTAACGACTCGCCTTCCTGACACCCGAAACCTGACACCTATTATAATTTATCAGCTTGTTTGCTGCCATTCAGAGGCCACTTTTTCCGAACCCAGTCTAGTAAAAAGTTTAGGATCTATGATGACTTCTCCCAATAACCGTCACGGATAATTCGCATGGACAACTCGAGATGTTCCCGGATGGCCTTTTCAGCTCTTTTAAAATCACGATGTTTAATGGCTTGCATGATCGGGTCATGGGTGGAAACATACTGATATGCCGTTTCAAAAAAATCTTTCTCTATGGTTAAAAAAACCTGCAGTTGGCTTTCCAATGTTCGCCAAACCTCGAGTAGTCTCCGATGACCGGACAATTCGCAAATGGTTTGATGAAATCTCAGGTCTTCGGAAATCATTCGGTCTAAATTTCCGTTCAATGACGCTTTCTGCATGGATTGGATAATTGTTTCCAGTTCTTTTATCTTCTTTTCATCCAGATTCTCAATCAGAATTCGTACAGCCAGTTCTTCAAGAGAACTTCGCAAGGAATAAAGTTCCTCCATGTCCTTTTCGGTAAACTGAGCAACGTGGGACCCCTTGAACGGTTTTGTTTCGACAAGTCCCTCTTTTTCCAGATATCGCAAGGCCTCCCGGATGGGAAATCGGCTGATTTGCATCTCTTCCGCTAGCTGCATCTCGATCAAACGATCTCCCGGTTTTAGCTTTCCGCATCGAATGGCCTCTCTTATTTCTTTTAAAACCTGATCCGTCAGCGTCGCACGCTTTTGCCTGGTGAATACCGGGGTCATAGAAACTCCATCATTTGAAATCCCAAAATCCAAGCACCAAATTACAAATAAATCTCAAATTTTAATATTCAATGACCAAAATAGACATGATGTTTGGGTCATTTTGGATTTTTCAGTATCGGAAATTCATTTTTTCAAGATCATAGAAAGGTTTGAAATTTCGAATTTCGGTCATAGTTATTTGTTTGGTATTTGGTGCTTGTTGTTTGAAATTTATACGAATCTGCTACTGACAGCTGTAATGCTATTAACATCCTTGGGGTGAAGTAAAAAAGCAAATCAACTATATCTCATAGCACAACACACACAACCAAATCATTTACATTGGTTCCGGTTGGTCCGGTGATAACCGCATCGCCTGTGGCTTCTAAGGTCGTGGCGATATCATGATCCATCAACATCCGAAAGAGGTCAAATCCTTTCTCTGCCGCCCTTATTTTCGTTGATCCATCCGTCAGCGCCCCCGCCAACGATGTCGGACCATCAGTACCATCCGTATCCAGGGCACAGATCACGATGGGATCTTTGCGGTCTAAATCGAGGCAAGCGCCAGCGGCAAGCTCCTGATTCGCTCCGCCACGGCCGGCAGCATCCGCTTGAACTCTGACTGCAGTTTCGCCGGTGGCAATCAGTGTACATGGGGGCTGGATCGGATTGCCCGATAATATAATTTCATTCGCAATCGAGGCAATGGTGCGTCCCACCTCACGGCTTTCACCATTGAGAAGCGTTGTCAGCAAAACGGGGGTTAGTCCGAATTCTTTAGACTTTTTGGCTGCTGCCTGCCACAGTTCGCGAGTTTTTACGACCATGCAATAATGCAATGGTTGGTTGGGGAATGATTTCGGTGTTTCTTTTTGTGGGGTGGGCGTGGAGAGGTAATCACGAATTTGTTCGGATACTTTTTCCCACAGGCCGTATTTTTTTAAAACACTTACGGCATCTGCCAGTGTTGTGGAATCGGGGCTGGTCCAGTCGGTATTCCATTCCATGCTGTCGGATTTTTCATCTGAAACCGTCAGGCTGATAACGGTGGCGGGCAGCATCCTTGGTGCCAAGCGTCCGCCTTTGATGCGCGAAAGATGTCGCCGGACCGTCATGATTTCGGTGACATCCGCGCCGCAATGTACCAGCAGGTCGTTGATGGTGACCTTATCCTGAAATGATATCCCCTCAACAGGGTAAACTGACTGTGCCGAGACCCCACCGGACATTAAACAAAAAACCATGTCTCCCGGTCCAACCTTTTTTGAAATTCGCCAGATTTCTTGGCCGGCTGCAAGACTGGTGTCATCCGGCACGGGATGGGCGGATTCGGCGACACGGATTCTTGATAAAGTTCCGAGCATACCGGACAATGGTTTTTTTTGTTCTTTTTTTATGGCAATAAACCCATCGGTGATGCGGTCGCCGAGGATTTCTTCCAGAGCAACCGCCAAAGGGTAGGTGGCTTTGCCGGCCCCAATCGCATAAATTTTGTTCACATTATCTAAGTTAAAAACATCTTCGTTTACCTGAAGTCGGTTGCCATCCAGGTGCACGTAGCGTCTGACAGCAGCAAGCGGATCTACCTGTCGGAGTGCCTGCTCGGCGATATCAAGTGCTTTTTCCCGACCCCTGACAAAACCATGGGAAAGCAATTCTGATCGATTTTTAATCATCTATAGTTTTCTCCGGCATAAACCGCAGCCGACCCCAGCTCCGTTTCGATCTCAATAAATCGGTTGTAATTGGCTCCTCTGTCGGAGCCACGAATACCACCGGTCTTAAACAAGCCCGCATTAAAGGCGACGCTGATATCAGACAGAATGCTGTCTTCAGTCTCCCCGGATCGTTCGGACATCACCACGGTATAGTTCTTTTGGCGGGCGAAATTGACCGTTTCCAGTGCTTCTGTCAGGGTTCCGATCTGATTTACTTTACATAGCGTGGCATTGGCGGCACCCAGCGCCAGCCCTTTTTGGATCCGCTTTATATTCGTGGCGAACATATCATCACCAATGACCAGATGATCGGCGCATTCATGGGTCAATGTCTTCATGCCTTCCAAATCATTTTCATGCAGGGGATCTTCGATGGAAACGATGGACGGATAATCGCTTAAGAGTTGCTTAATAAACCCAATAAGATCATCCCGCGATTTTTGAGATCCCTCAAAGTTATACCGGTCCGCTTCAGGATGATAAAAACCGGTTGCCGCAAAATCCAGTCCGTAAACAACCTTGTTGCTATAGGCTGCGCGATGCACCGCCTCATGCAGTAGATCCATCGCCTGACGGGTGGAAGATATTGGCGGTGCAAATCCACCGTCTTCGCTACTGTTGGTCGCATTTTTACCTAATTTTTCGAGCAGTAAATCTTTTAGGTGATAAAAAATTTCACACAACATCCGGACAGATTCGCTAAAGGTTTCGGCACCAGTGGGCATCACACAAAATTCCTGAATATCGAGGTCATTGCCCGCATGCAGTCCACCATTGATCAGACTGGCCTGGGGTACCGGCAGCACCCGTGCATCTGCATTCAAATATTTGTAGAGCGGCAATCGGCCAGCGGCGGCCGCTGCCACGGCAACCGCAAGAGATACACCGAGAATGGCGTTGGCACCCAGCTTTGATTTATTCCCGGTTCCATCCAGCTCGAGCATTAAATAATCGATTTCCTGCTGCCGGGTGACGTCTAAACCCTGCAGTTTGGGTCGGAGGATTTCATGAATGTTCTGAATAGCCTTTTGTACACCTTTGCCGCGGAAACGAGCGTTTCCATCACGAATTTCCCGGGCTTCATGAGAACCTGTGGATGAACCGCAGGGGACATCGGCCTTTCCCCAGAATTTGTGATCGACACTCACATTCACCCGGACAGTGGGCATCCCCCGGTTATCGATGATCTCTAATGCTTTTATGTCAGTGATGGATGGCATCGTTTTTCATATTTTTTAATTTTTTCATAAATTTCTCTTGATTGTAAACTGTCAACAATTTACAATTAGATTCAAAGTGTGTCAAGTAGTATCGTCGAGATGATTACCTCGTTATTTCGCCTACAATTGGGCCATATGACTTGGACATAAATGCTGCACTCGTAATCGCTTCCGATCCAAATATGAATCATTTATTTTTTAACTTGTTTTTAGATTTCAATAACTACTTGAAAAGTTATATCATATTTGCCTTTCTTAACTTGGGCATAATTTTTGCTAAAGGGAGGGGTTGGGACAAATTTGAGCGGGATACGATGGCCATCGGGATAGATGGGGATGTGCCTTTCATCTGAAAAATCTTAAGAAAAAGGATTCCACATGAAAAGAATGTTAAGAAGTGGTATTGGAACCACTGTGGGTTTTGGTCTTGGGGCATTTTCCAGAGATGAACTGGATTCCATTCACTATGCCACTTTGCAGATTTTTCAAGATACCGGCATCAAGGTGATGAATGAAGAGGCTCTGGAGATCTTTCATGGCGGCGGTTGCGATGTTGAACGCTTCGATGGATACGGTATTGTGAAGATACCATCGTATGTTGTTGAAGAGTGTGCCTTTTGGGCGCCACATACAATGGTCTATGATGCCCGCGATCCCGATAAAGATTACATCGCAGAACCCAATCGCGTGGGTTTTACAACCTTTGGTGGGTGTATCAACGTCCTGGATCCGCATACCCGCGAGATTCGGCGGGCAACCAAAAAAGACTGCGGTGAAATTGCCAGGGTGTGCGATCATCTCGATGAAATTTGTATGGTTACCAGAAGCGTCAACTCAACGGATGTGCCGGCAGGCGCTCTGTCCGTCCACAACCTGGATGCGCTGTTGAGAAATACCGGCAAGCATATTTTTCTGGGGGTTGATTCTCCCCGCTCCTTGGAGGTTATGATTGAACTCGCCTCAGCGGCCGTTGGCGGCCGGGACAACTTCAGCAAAAGACCGAATTTCACCCCCAGCATTTGTCCTTTGAGCCCGCTCACACTTCCCGATAATTCATGCAACATCATTATTAACTCCGCCAGGTCTGGTTTGGGGATCTTGGTGCTTCCGATGGCGCTCTCCGGCGGGACCTCGTCCGCCACCCTGGCGGGCACCCTGGTCACCCACAATACCGAAGTATTGAGCGGCATTATCCTGGCCCAACTGACGAAAAAGGGGGTGCCATGCACGTATGGCAGTACCAGCACTATCCTGGATTTAAGGTTCGGCACCTCCGCCATTGGCTCACCCGAATACGGCATGATCAACGCCTCGATAGCCAAACTGGCCCAATACTATCGTCTGCCCAGTTATGTCGGCGGCGGTGCTTCCGATAGCAAAGTACCGGATATCCAGTCCGGATATGAATTTACCCTTAGCGCCACTCTGAGTGCTCTGGCGGGTGCAAATATCGTTTTTGGATCCGGTGTTCTGGAACAGGGCCTGACCATAGATTTTGCCAAGCTTGTTATGGATGCTGAAATGATCAGAATGATCCAGGTTGCCATTGGCGGGATTGAAATTTCCGACGACAAACTGGCAATGGATGTGATCCACGAGGTTGGGTCCGGTGGTGCTTATATCTCTCATGAACACAGCCTGCGTTCCATGAGGAGTCAGTCCCAGTCGAAGTTATTTGACCGCAGGTCGCGCAGTGACTGGATGGACCTTACCAATGGCGCATCCATGCGGGTGCGGGCATATGAGGCCGCCATTGACATTATTCAAAATCATCAGCCTTTGCCGCTGCCGTCAGGTGCGCCGGAAACTATGGACGACATCGTAAAAGAATTTGAAAAAGAGCTCAAGGCCGGATGATCGTTAACACCAATAACGCAAAGAACACAAGGGGAAGATGGGATCTTTTTTCTGATGATTCCATTGCAGGGGAACCGTATACGAAGGATATAAAAGAATAAACCAATGCCTTTAACATTCCATCTTTAACTCTCCGGGGGATCCGGGTTAGGAGGTATAAGCAATGTTGCGCAAACGAAAGGCCGGCATAAAACGCAATTCAGGATTCAGCCTGAATGTCATGACCGATGATGAGGCCCATGAAATTCATCTGGCCACCCTGGAAGTGCTAAAAGAAACCGGTGTCTTTGTCGAAAGTGAGGAGGCCCTTGAGGTGCTCGACGGCGGTGGCTGCCGAGTCGAGCGTAAAACAAAAACCGTTAAATTCCCTGAGTGGGTGGTGGAAGATGCCATTCGCTCGGCACCGGCAAGCTTTATCGCATGTGGACGGAGACCCGAAGATGACGTTGTTCTGGAGGATAACCGGGTTACGTTTACTAATTTCGGCGAAGGCATCATGTTCGTCGATCCCTACACCGGTGAACACCGAGACACCACCAAGGCCGATATAGAAAAAGCAGCTCGAATTATCGACGCCCTGGAACATATCGAAACCTATGAACGGGCCATGTGCTCTCATGATAAACCCCCGCAGGTCCAGGCCATTCATAACGCCGAGGCATCCCTGATCAACACCACCAAACACCACTGGCTATGCCCGGTGGATCGCGACCAAGCACCTAAAATTATTGATATATGTGCGGAGATTGCCGGGGGCAAAGACAAACTCAGGGAGCGTCCCCTGCTGACATTTACCACCTGCCCCATCAGTCCTCTTAAATTACCGGTGCATCACTGCGAAATTATCATGGACGCCGCCGCAAACGGGCTGGCGGTAAATGTTATCGGAATGGCCCTGTCCGGTGCTTCCAGCCCGATCCATCTGGCGGGGACACTGGTAATTCAGAATTGCGAACTCCTGAGCAGTCTGGTGCTGAGCCAGCTATCCAGCAAAGGGACCCCGTTCATATATGCTAGCTCGACCTGTCCGATGGATTTGAGGATGGCAACGGCCACCGTGGGGTCTCCGGAACTTGCCATGATCAGCGCAGCCGTGGCAAGGCTGGCGCGGTATTATAGTCTGCCGTGCTTTGTGGCAGGCGGGTAGGGCGACAGCAAGGTGGTTGATGCCCAGTCGGGTCATGAAAAAACCATCACAAGCATGTTACCGGCGTTGGCAGGTGCCAACGTCATCTACGGATTGGGAATGCTTGAGATGGGAATCACCTTCGACTTGGCACAGCTTGTGCTGGATCACGAAATCGCCGCCATGATTTTACATTCGCTTGACGGGATTGTGGTCAATGATGAAACACTGTCGGTGGATGTCATTCGGGAGATGGGCATCGGTAAGGATTATATGTCCCATGAAAGTACTTTTAAATACATGAAATCCCAATCTCAGGCTCAAATTATCGACCGCAGGATGCGTGAGGACTGGGAAACTGCCGGCAACAAGGATGCATACAAGCGTGCCCATAATAAAATGATAGAAATTCTGGAAACTTATGAGCCCCCGCCATTGCCGGCGAATGTTCTGAGTACCATTCAATCCATTGTTCAAGAAGCCGAAAAAGAGTTGGTGCCATGATACCAAGTAGTCAGCGTGATCAAAAATTGAATCAGTCGCTGGCACGATGGTAATTAATTCAATATTTCACTATTTAGGTTAATAGTAAATTATTTCAAAATGATAGAATTATAAAAGAGAGGAGGTTTTATGTAAGTTGATCCAGAATTGGATCGCTTCAAATTCTTATTAGTAAATTTTGTATTTTTTGGGGCAGATAATAAAAATATTTTTTCTTTTTTGGTTCCAGCTTATCCGAGTTGGGTATTGTCAACCTTATATTAAAAAGGAGGTGTCAACTTGAGACGCAACTTGCATGCCGGAAAACGGCAAAGCGGGGGGCTGAATTTAAAAATTTTTACCGATGATGAGCTCGATGAGATCCATCTGGCGACCCTTGAAGTTCTGGAAGAAACCGGACTTCTTTTCGACGATGATGAGGCGCTGGAGGTTCTGGATGGCGGCGGGGCCATCATTGATAAAAAAAGCAAGATCGCAAAATTTCCCCCTTATGTGGTGGAAGATGCCATCCGCTCGGCGCCTTCTAAACTATACCTAGCCGGACGCAACCCTAAAAATGACTTCATAATGGAGAGCAACCGGGTCGGTTTTACCAATTTCGGTGAAGGGGTGTTTATCATTGACCCTTACAGCGGCCAGCATCGGGAAACCACCAAAGCAGATGTTGCCGCTTCGGCCCTTTTGGCGGACTATTTGAGTGAAATTGATGTTTATGAACGGGCCGTGGGGGCTGCCGATGCACCGGCGGAAACCGTCCAACTGCACAATGCCGAAGCCTGGCTGCCGAATACGTCCAAGCACGGGTTTATGGGGTCCGGCAATGGATATTTAACCAAAAAACTGGTAGAAATGGCGGCCTCCATTACGGGCGGCAAAGACAAGCTTCGCGAGCGTCCGATCATTTCCTTCATCACCTGCCCCATCAGTCCACTGCAGTTGGTGGGCGATAGCTGTGAAATCATCATGGAAACCGCCCGGGCCGGCCTGGCAGTAAACGTTTTATCCATGGCGATGGCCGGCGGATCATCTCCGGTAACCCTGGCGGGAACCCTGGTGGATCACAATGCGGAAATCCTGGGCGGCCTGGTCCTCAGTCAGATGACCTGCAAAGGGGCCAAATTCATTTATGGGAGTTCCACCACTGCCATGGATTTGAGGCTAGCGGCAGCATCCGTGGGTTCACCGGAATGTGCCTTGATCAATGCCGCCGTGGCCCAGATGTCGACCTACTATTTGCTACCCAGCTGGGTCGCTGGTGGATAGGGCGACAGCAAAACCTGTGATGCCCAATCCGGTCATGAAAAAACCATCACAGGCCTCTTACCGGCGTTGGCAGGTGCCAACCTGATTTACGGCCTCGGAATGATCGAAATGGGCATGACCATTGATTATGGCCAAATGGTAATGGACAATGAATTTGCCCGCATGATTAAGTATCTGGTGCAGGGGATTCCGGTGAATGATGAAACCCTGGCAGTGGAGGTGATAAAAAAGACCGGGGTTGGAAAAGACTTTCTCTCCCACGAAAGTACTTACCGGCATATGCGGGCGCAATCGCAGCCGAAATTAATCGACCGCCGCATGCGTGAAGATTGGGAGGCAAGCGGCAGTCAGGATATCTATCAGCGGGCAATGGAAGAGGCCCGGTATATTTTGGAAAACCACAAACCGGACCCGCTGCCCGACGAAGTCCTGGCTGCAATGCGGTCCATCGTTGAAGAAGCGGAAGCAGAGTTGGGAGTTGGTGCCAAGTAGTTTGGGCAGAATCAATAAAATTTTAATTATTTTTTTTTATTAAGGAGAAGATTTCAATGGAAGCATTATTTGAGAAGATGGCGGAAAGATTGATTGCAGGCAAGATCGACGAGGTCAAGGAACTTGCTCAGCAAGCCTTGGATCAGGGGGCTGCCCCCCGGAAGATCATTGACAAAGGATTGCTGGCCGGAATGGATGTCGTGGGTAAGCGGTTTAAAGCCGGCGACATGTTTATCCCCGAGGTTCTGCTCTGCGCCCGCTGCATGCATGGGGCCATGGATATATTAAAACCGCTGCTGTCGGAGGCCGATTCCGCCGGCATAGGTATCTATGTGATCGGCACCGTGGAAGGTGATTTGCATGACATCGGCAAAAATCTGGTGTCCATGATGCTCCAGGGTGCCGGTTTCGAAGTCATTGACCTGGGAACCAATATCAAGCCACAGCAGTTTGTTGATGCCGTCAGTGAACATAAGCCTGTCATCCTGGGTCTGTCGGCACTGCTGACGACCACCATGCCGAAGATGGAGGAGACAATAAATGCGCTCAAAGAGGCCGGTATTCGCGATCAGGTCAAGATCATGGCCGGGGGGGCTCCGGTGACCCAGGCTTTTGTGGATGAAATCGGCGCGGATGCTTACGGTGCCAATGCCGCCTCCGCCACCGAAAAAGCCAAAGAGTTGGCGGCTTAAGACTATTGTGATGAGAGTTCACCTGAAACCCGATGCACACGGACTTAACGATGTACCCTGTTTTGTTCCATGAATTTGGTCTCAGGTGTCAGGGAAGGTATACGCAAAACAGGTACTGAACACTACACCTGAAACCTGACACTTTATTTCGGGATCGAACACATGGTCCTTTGGGCCGGAATTCATATAGATTTCAGAAATTACCATCTTATTGACGACGGTGCGAAGCCTCCCCTCTCTCCGAGCTGTAGGCTCTACGAGCCGGAAGCCAGCCTGTAAGCCCATTAAGCCTGCTCTCCGACCCGTAGGCTCGGGTCTACGAGCCGGAGGCGGGGCTGGAAGCGGGCTCGGAGGGGCTGTAGTGCCTACGCCTCGGCCTCCGGCCCATAGGGCATGAGACCTACGCCCCGGTGGGAGAGCGATTCCATCTTTCTTCATTCGTCCGTCGTCATTTGTCATTTTATTTGCCCCGGTTTATGCGGGTTAGAGAGGAGAAATGGGAACAATATTTACGCGATATGGTGATGGCTCCCCCTGCGAGATGAGTGAAAGCGACCTGATGGCGGATCTTGAAGCCGGTACGGTCGATGCCGCCGGGCGCGGCGAAATCCCGGCCCTCAACAAGGAAGAGCTGCATCATCTGTTAGAGATATTCAAGTCTCCATATAATTTTGTAAGCGTCGAGCGGGGCAATGAAGTGATTCTAAGTTACGATGCGGGCACGTTGAAGATCAGACGCGTCGGGGTAAATGTTGATCGGATTCAGGCGCTGCAGATTTACGAAAAGCTTTTTGGGGCGGATACCATGGAATTGTGTCATGTGGACTACAGTTTCAAGCCGATCAAGCCGATTGTCACCATGGAACGACCGATTCTGGAACAGGCACTGTTATCCACGCATATTCCCCTGTTTTATGGTGCTATGCCGAATCTTGGTCTCTACAGTCAACCGGACGGTCCCTACCCGAATCCCGCAGAGTTGCTACCTCGGGGAAAAATCAAAGAAGCCCAGGATTCCTATGAAGCCACGGTTGACGCCGCTGTCAATGATATTTTGTATGTGTCCAAAGGCATGCATGAATCCGGGGCTGACGGCATCAACCTGGACACAGTGGGTGCCGCCGGAGACGCCGACTTCCAGGCTTCATTGATGGCCACCGAAAAGCTCAGAGAGTCCTATCCGGATATTTGTATAGAACTCGGTATGGCCGGGGAATTTATCCTGGGAATGCACAGCGAACTGGAATATGATGGCGTGCGCTTGGCCGGTTTGTATCCCCACGATCAGGTAAAGCTGGCACAAAAAGCCGGCGTAACCATCTTCGGCCCCGTGGTAAATACCAACACATCCGAATCTTGTCCATGGAATCTTTCCCGGGCAATTACCTTCATGAAAGAATGCAGTCGGGTGGCCATCATTCCTATTCATGTCAACATGGGTATGGGCGTTGGTTCCGTGACGGTAACCGATCATCCTCCTGTAGATATCGTTTGCCGGGCATCCAAGGCCATGGTCGAAATCTGTCGCCTGGACGGGTTGTAGGTTGGCGTGGGTGATCCACTTGGTATGGCTCTCACCCACGCGCATGCCTCGGGAATGGGCGGAATGCGGGCTGCCGGAGATCTGGTAGCACGCGTGCAAATGGCCCGCGGCATTCGAATTCAGGAAGCTAAACAATACGTGGCGGACAAGCTCAGGATAGCAGTTTCGGAATTGACGGACCCCGTTATTATGTCCGAGGTGCGTGACGATCTTCAGATCGGTGCCGTCACACCGCTGCCAGGGTGCGCGAAAGGAATTGAGGCAAAGTTTCGAATTGCGGAAGTACTGGGAATCGATATCAACTGCGTACAGCGTTTTAAACATAAAATTCATTAATTTGCATAGCAGCTATATTGTCGCATTTTGTGGCAACAGTTTTTAATAGAATGGAATCCCAAAGCTACTCATCATTCGAGGAAATCAAGCGCAATTTTGACAAGGCCTTCAGCTATATCGTCATCGAAGACCGAGGTCAATCAGATCTTGAAAACTCGTTTTCAAAAGTAGAAAATGCGCTGACGGATTTAAACAAACAAGTTTTGGATCGACAGATGTATTGGGACCAGAACTCCGGTCGGAGAATGCTGATCGTCAAAATGGAGCATCAAGACACCGAAGAGATCATGCTGGAATTTTTAAAAACCAGCCTGAAAAAAGATTTCAACTGTTATGTCTATTGAGCATCATCCCCAAACGTCTTGTTTCACAAATCAGCGACCACCTGCAGAGCGTGGTCCCGGCCCCTTCGAGGGTTCATCCTCATACCCTCAGCTCTGCTGATGGTCGCTGATTATTCCGGCATTCCAACATCCCTAATGATATGATGCTACTAATTTCTTAACGACTTTTTCTCCCAAAAAGGTTAAATCAAATTAATTATTAAAAACGTCGCATAAAAGACACCAGGAGGTAGACATGAACAAGGAAATTCCCGGTCACGCACAAGTTGTTATTATCGGGGGCGGCATCGTCGGCTGCAGTGTGGCCTACCATTTAACCAAGCTCGGCTGGACGGATGTTGTACTTCTTGAGAGAAAAGAGCTTGCTTCCGGAACTACCTGGGCCGCCGCCGGGTTGCTGGCCCAACTGCGGCAAAACCAGGAGATGACCAATCTGGCCAAATATACGGTCGATCTTTATGAAGGACTGGAGGCTGAAACCGGGGAAGCGACCGGATTTAGAAGAAATGGCGCTGTGGCAGTTTGCCAAACGGAAGATCGCCGGTACGAATTGCTGCGCGGTGCCGCCATGGCCCGGGCTTTCGGCATTGAAATGCATGAAGTCAGCATCAAAGAAGCCGGCGAGTTGGTCCCGGGCATGAATACGGACGATCTCATCTCCGCGTTTTACCTGCCGGGGGATGGCATTACCAGCCCCATAGAAACAACCCGGGCCCTGGCCAAGGGCGCTAAAATGCGAGGTGCTAAAATTTTTGAAAATATTAAGGTGACCGGTGTTAAAACGGAAAAAGGAGCTGTTTGCGGTGTCAGCACGGACCAGGGGGATATCACCTGTGAATACGTGGTTAATAGCGCCGGTATTTGGGGTCGCCAGGTCGGCCAGATGGTAGATGTCAGTGTACCGCTGCATGCCGCCGAACACATGCATGCCGTGACGCTGCCGATCGAGGGATTAAAAAAGCATTTTCCCACGGTGCGTGATTTTGACGGAGTGACATATTTTAAGTCCGAATCCGATGGTATTCTGTTGGGAGGTTTTGAGAAGGTGTCGAAACCCTGGGGGATGACAGGCATTCCTGAAAACTTCATGTATAAAGAGCTTCAGGAAGACTGGGATCAGTTCCAGGTTTTTATGGATTGCGGTCTGAAACGGTTTCCGGCCCTCGAAACCGCCCAGATCCGCCATCTTTCGGTGGTGCCGGAAAGCTTCACCCCTGACACGGCATTTATGGTTGGCGAAGCCCCGGGAGTTAAACACTTTTTTGTGGCCTGTGGCATGAATTCCGTGGGGATTCAAAGTGCCGGTGGCGTCGGCCGGGCCTTGGCGCATTGGATCGATCAGGGACAACCGGAAGAGCAATTGTGGCCGGTTGATGTGCGGCGCTATTTTCCCTGGCAGCAAAACGCCCGCTATCTGCATGACCGTATCGTGGAGGCCGTCGGAGTGCTCTATCACCATCACTATCCCAACCGGCAGCTGACCTCGGCCCGGGGTATTATCCGTTCTCCCATCCATGACCGCCTGGTCGCTCAAAGGGCGGCCTTTAGCCAGAACGCGGGCTGGGAACGGGCCGACTGGTTTGCCCCCGAAGGCGTCGAACCGGTCCACCAGTATAGCTGGCGGCGACCCAATTGGTTTGAGTATCAGGGGCAAGAACATATGGCCGTACGCGATGGTGTCGGTCTTTATGATCTGACATCAATGGGTAAATTTATAGTTCAGGGCCGTGATGCCGAGGCCGTCCTGCAGTATTTTTGCGCCAACGATGTAGCGGTGCCCCCGGGCAAGATTGTGTATACGCCGGTATTAAACGAAGCAGGCGGATTTGAAACCGATATCACCGTGACGCGTTTTTCCGACGACACATTTTTTATTGTGACGGCGGCGGCGACGGTGGTACACGATTATGATTATTTCAAGCGGCGAATTCCGGACGATGCGCATGCAGTGATTGCCGATGTGACCCATGGCTATGCAATGCTGGCGATCATGGGGCCCAAATCCAGAGATCTGATCGGCAAGCTAACCGATGCCGATCTTTCCAATGAGTCGTTTCCCTATAGCACGGCCAAAGAAATCGATCTTGCCTATGCCCGGCCGTGGGCGCTGAGAATGTCTTACGTAGGCGAATTAGGATGGGAACTCTACATCCCGAGCATGTTTGCACCGGCGCTGTTTGATGCCATCATGGAGGTAGGCAAGCAGTTTGACTTGCGCCTGGTCGGTATGCAGGCGGTTAACTCCTTGCGGCTGGAAACCGGATACCGCCATTGGGAATCTGACATCACCCCCGATGACACCCCCTATGAGGCTGGCCTGGGTTTTGGTGTAAAGCTGCACAAACCTGATTTCAGGGGTCGGGACGCTTTGTTGAGCAAAAAAGAAGCGAGACTCACGCGAAGACTTGTCATGTTTACACCGGAGGACCCGGATATTATGCTGTATGGCAGTGAACCACTATATCGCAGCGGTCTCTGGATGAATAACCTGACGTCCGGGGCCTACGGCTTCAAAATTGGCTCTGCCGTGGGCATGGGGTATGTCAAAAATGAGGATAACATCACCGATCAGTGGGTGTTGGACGGTAAATATGAACTCGAAGTCGAAGGTAAAATGATTCCGGCCAGGGTTCATATCCGTTCTCCCTATGACCCTCAAAACCAACGGCCCAGGATGTGATTTCAAGAAAGAAAATGAGCTAAAATTGTGGTATTCAGTCTATTTTATAAAATAGATAGAGCGTAGCAATTCCTTAATTTTAGGCATTTTAGTCAATTTAGATCATTTTAGGCATTCGTTTATTCTGCCATATCAGTCTGTTATAATATCGGGAGTTTGCCCATGGGAAAAATCGTCACCAGGATGGGTGACGGCAGTCGCATCGAAATGTCGGCCGCCGAAATTCAAAAGGAACTTGAGACAGGTGCCCAGGATGCGGCTGAACGCGCCAGGGTACCTACTTTAAACGATGATGAGATAACATACCTGCTGGATCTTTATCGATGCAAAGACCGGGTTATCGGGGTAGAGCAGGGTAAGGAATGTTGCTTAACCTATGACAACATGACTTCCAAAATCAAGCGTGCTCATATTCCCATCAGCAAAATTCAGCAACTGCTTTTATTCGAAAGGGGGTTGGGTGCCGACACCCTGGAGTTGACCCATATTGACTACAGCTTCAAGCAGTGTAAGCATGTGGTGCAATATGAAAAGCCCAACATGGAACAAGCGGTACTACAGACCATTGCCCCCATCTTTTATGGTTCCATGCCGAATTTAGGATTGTATAGTGTGCCAGATGGTCCCGTGGTCAACCCGGCCGATTTGCTTCCCTTGGGGAAAATTGACGAAGCCCAGCAAGCTTACGAAGAGATGGCGGATTATGCCATCAAGGACATGGTGTATGTCGGCAGCGAGCTGTACGAAAATGCCGGTGCGGACGGAATTAACTTCGATACCACGGCGGCCTCGGGGGATGCGGAGTTTTTTGCGGCTTTAAAGGCGGCAGAAATTCTGCATGACAAATATCCGGCCATGGGAATTGAGATGGGCATGTCCGGCGAATTTATTTTGGGGATGCATGCCGAAATCGAGTATGACGGCGTACGACTGGCCGGGCTTTATCCCCACGATCAGTTAAAACTGGCCCAAAAAGCTGGGGTTACCATTTTCGGACCGGCCATCAATATCGCTACAAATGAATCACTCCCCTGGAATCTCGCCCGTTCCATCGTTTTTACCAAGGCCTGTTCCGAAGCTTCAGAGATACCGGTACACGCTAATTTAGGCATGGGGGTTGGGGGAGTACCTCTCACCTTGACGCCGCCGCTGGATGCCCTGTCGCGAGCTTCAAAAGCCCATGTCGAGTTGTGCAGATTAGACGGGTTGTAGGTGGGCGTCGGCGATCCTTTAGGGATGCATGCTGCACACGCAGTCGTCTCGGGGATGGGCGGTATGCGCACTGCCGGAGATCTGGTAGCGCGTTTGCAACTAAACCGGGGGATGAAGATTGATGCAGCTAAAAAATATGTAGCCGACCAATTGGGTGTTTCGGTAATGGACCTGGCAGACACCGTCGTAATGAGTGAAATCAGAGAAGATCTGGATATCGGCCGTGTCAACGAAACACCGGCGGTGGCCAAAGGAATCGATGCAAAGTTCAGAATTGCGGAATTGCTGGATCTGGAAATAAACTGCGTGAATATGTTTAAAGACAGGGTGGGAATCCGCTCATATCAATCGTTCAAATAAAAAGGATGGAAACATATGACCGAAAAAATATTTGAGGAAGCGGCAGAAGCTATTGTGAAGGGTAAGGCGGATCAGGCTGTAGAAGTAGCGAAACGGGGGATAGACGCGGGTATTGACCCTCTGGAGTTAATGGAAAAAGGATTCATACCGGGAATCAATAAAGTTGGTGATCTTTTCGAAACGGGACGGCTGTTTCTGCCGGCCCTGATTTATTCTGCTACGGCAATGGAGAAGGCAACAGAAATCATTAATGCCGCCATTCCCAGTGAAGAAGAGCTGGTATCCGGAAAAATGGTTATCGGAACTGTTGAAGGAGATGTACACGATATCGGCAAAACGATTGTGGTGTCTCTTTTTAAGGCCAATGGATTTGATGTATTGGATCTGGGACGTGACGTTCCAATTGCCCGGTTCATTGAGGAAGCAGAAAAATTCGGCGCTGATATCATCGGGTCCAGCACCCTGTTGACGACCACAATGGTCGGTCAGAAAGAACTGGAACAGCAATTAAAAAAAGCGGGATTGCGGGAGAAATATAAAACCATTATCGGTGGTGCTCCCGTCACTCAACGCTGGGCCGATCGTATCGGCGCAGATGCCTATGCTCAGGATGCCGGCGACGGCGTCAAGAAGGTAAAGCAGTTGCTGATGAATAAAAGCTGAGGATTGTCGAGGATTTTTATGGTGCTAAAAACACGCTTGAGACAATTTCCAATGACGTTTCACACGAGAGGTTGTAATATCCTGACATTGCCATTATCTTAACTTAACCAAGGTTTGACCTCTTTCACCCAATGGGCATAACCGCCTCTCGGGCTCTATGGGTGCGAAATCCACTTAAGATGCATTCTTTTAAGGTTTTCGGTGCAGCATCCAAAGGATCCAGCGGCGCCCCTT